>PBTO01000024.1 GCA_002726595.1 Gammaproteobacteria bacterium
AAGATCCTTACAACATTTGAACAGTTGGTTTTCTTCCGCTGTTCCGAACGGAAGAAGACATATACGCGCCCCTCGTTCAAAAAGGTATGTGCGCCGAATCTGCGCCCCGAGCTGGTCAGTCCACGATGATCCCAACGGGTTACAGTGTGTTTCAAGCCGGAGTATGTCTTTTCCAGGAATGTGGTATGTATTATTTCGGTATATAGTCGTCATGCTGTGGTTCCTTCATTTTGTTACTAATGTTTTGCGCAGTGCTGGTTTGTGGTTCGAACTGTGCCAACCACTGATCCAGCCACTGTTTTTCATAGACTATTTTTCTACCCATGCGACGATACATAGGTGGTGGAACACCAGACAGTCTGCCGGTGGTTCTGGCACGCCGTAGCGTGAATGGAGCGAAGCCGAGGTATTCTGCAGCTTCTTTTGTATCCATCTTGAGCGCTCCCTTTAAGTCGGGAGAAGCGTATTTTGGATTGATACTGCCTGTTGAAGACGAAGCAGATTCTGAGTTTCTCATGTTGCCACCTGTTGCCGTAATGTCCGAATGTGGCAGACAGGTTACCCTGTAAAACTAGATATGCAGGGAACGTCAGAGCGCGTCAGGGAACGTCCGGAAGCGTAGGAAATGGTCGTGACAGATAGCTAATTCTTGACGTCAGTCATTACTAGACGTTTATATCGTTGCTGAAAGGCCTCTTTGTTTACTTCACGGCCATCATATATAAGCACTTGGTTTTCCGGATCACTAGCTATGTCGAACTTCATATCTGGATGTTTGAGGAAATCATGGAACAATGCAGAGTGATCCAGAGTTGTACCTGTCTCTTTGAAACGTAATTCTAAACGCGCCTTCATTGCCCTAGCTAGATCATCCATAGTTGAACGATTCTTGAATTTAGGACCTGCGAGTGCGGCGCTTCCTTCTTTGGTTCGGTCACTCTGGTCTTCAGAATTCTTCTCCAATGCCTTGGCCAACATGTCGCGTGTATCACCGGCCTCCTTGTATAGACCCATCGCCAGGCCGCTTATCCCGCTCCGGTTGCTTGGGTTGAAAGATTCAATACCTTCTGCATCAAAGTAGAGATCGGAATGGCTGAATTTACTGTGAAAGGGTGATTCAGGAATGTACTGTTCAGTTAACTCAAGATCAACGTATGCAAGTAATTCATTGCGCTTTATCCACATCGAGATTTCTGTATCAGTACAGCTTTGGAATCTGCTGGTCAGTATCTTCTTGGCTTGACCGTATGTAATCGCAGTCATCAGCACTCCTTCCTGTGCCCTCAGTTAGTAACCATCCCAGGGCGGTGAAGGAGCCGCCCGTTCGCTCCGTCGAGCTAGGGATGGTGAAACCCTATGTTACTGGTTCAGTAACGCTACTGCTGCCGCTTTATGTTCCGGTGCTAAGTGGGCATACCGCAACGTCATATCCATGCTGGCATGTCCCAAAAGCTCCCTGAGTGTATTGAGATCCACGCCAGCCATCACCAGCTTGCTTGCAAATGAATGGCGCAAGTCATGGAACCTGAAGTTATGGATATCTGCCAGTTTGATCAACCCTGCCCAGGACCTCTTTATGTGGCCCAAACGCTCGCCAGTAACGGGAGAAGGGAAAACTAATCCCAGCCCACTGTTCTGATTACGCCATGCCACCAGCGTAGAGAATGCTTCATCGTTCAAAGGGAGATATCTGGTATTTCCGCTCTTTGCGCCACTGCCCTGCACAGTAAGCTGTCTTTTCTCCAGATCAATGTCTGACCAGATCAGATTAAACAACTCTCCACGTCGCATGCCGGTGTTCAGAGCAATGATCACCATCGGCATTAGGTAATCAGTAAACCTCTCGTCCAGGCCTGATAAGCCATCTCTGTGGCGAACTGTGAGCCACTTATTGTGCGACACCCTCTCCTCTCGGTATCGCTCCTGTCTGGCTTCCAGTGCATTCCTGAGTCGCTTCTCCTCATCTCCAGTCAGATACCTGACTTTCCCGGTCTTGTCTGTTTTCAGGTGCTTCATGCCCCTTAACGGACTGTCCTCAATTACTCCCCATAGCGCAGCTCTCGATAGGACAGATTTGAGAGTGGAGACTCGCCTATTGATGGTAGCGGACATGAGTCCGTTCTTCCTGGCTTGCTTGCTCCAAGATTCGATCACCCAGGGAGTAATATCCATCAGCTTGCGGTTGTACAGGTAACCAAAATCCTTATCCAGAGTACGCATTGACTCTTTCGCTGAACGGAGTTCTCTCTCTGCCCATGGTTGATACTTCTCTTTCACAAAGGCCCCAAGAGTTTGCACACGTTCCATCTTGGTCTTTACGCGGGCTATCTGTTTTGCTGCCTGGATATCCTCTCCCTTGGCAATCGATCCACTATATGCTTTTGCTAAATCACGTGCCTGATCTGTCGTTATCTTCCCATGGACATCAATCGTAAACTCTCTGGCACGTCCGCTATGCCGATATGCAATCGCATAGGTCTTCTTTCCTGCGGGAGATACACGGACGTGAAAACCTATGATTTCTGTGTCCCATACCCTGTAACGTTTACCTGTTTTCTTGAGAGCATTTACAGTGCGAGAGTTGAGTTTCTTATTCATCAAATAGCTCCGTCACAATATCCAGCATATATCCAGCATATTTCGCACCCTTCAAGCACCCATTATACACCAGAGCAACCCAGCAGAAATAGCATGGATGCCCTGTATTCATTGATCTATGAGGTCCTGAGTGTTGATGGCAGGTTATGAAAGGTGATAGCATCAACACTTTCGGGAGGCAGGGGCCGGAGGTTCAAATCCTCTCACCCCGACCAACAACTCATCATCTGCACAGGTGATTAAGACCACAGATGTTTTGGTTTTCACCCCTAGCCTATTGAATCAGAAGCCGCACATGACTCGACGAGACCTTTTTAATCATCAGGGTTAGCGTGTTCGGCTCGAACGATGTTTGTGCGGAGCAATTCTTAGCGTTCTCGAGAATCAATCATGAAAGTCATAAACTTCGGATCCCTCTGCATCGACAATGTCTATCAGGTTCCTTATTTCGTCAAGCCAGGCGAAACTCTGCCCTGTACGGATTACCAGCAACATCCGGGCGGTAAGGGATTGAATCAGTCGTTGGCGTTGGCTAAGGCAGGCGCCAAAGTCTGGCACGCGGGCAAGGTTGGCAAAGAGGGCGAATGGTTGAAAGAGCTCCTCACAAAGGCCGGCGTCGACACCAGACTCACGGAAATTGTTAGTGTACCAAGCGGTCACGCCAACATACAGGTTACGCCGGACGGCCAGAATGCAATCGTCCTATTCGGAGGCGCCAACCGATCCATTACAGTAGACGATGTCGATACAGTGCTGGCACACGGGGAGAAGGACGACTACCTGCTGGTCCAAAATGAGATCAGCTGCATGCCGGAAGTGCTCGAACATGCTAAGAGTCGCGGCTTGAAGATTGCATTTAACGCTGCCCCCATCACCGAACGGGTCTTGGATTACCCCCTGGATACCGTCGATATTTTCATCGTCAATGAAGTAGAAGGTGAAGCCCTGTCGGGGGAGAGCGAGCCGGAAAGAATAATCGAGACACTCCTAAAACTCTATCCGGCATCGGCAATAACCCTGACTCTGGGAGAGCAAGGGGTTATCTACGCCGATCAGGACAGGACCATTCATCAAGATGGATATGTGGTCAACGCCACCGATACTACTGGAGCGGGGGATACATTCACCGGTTACTTTCTGGCGGAGCTGTTGCGACAGGAAGATATTTCCAGCTGTCTGATCACTGCTTGTAAGGCGGCGGCAATCTGCGTCACCCGACCGGGTGCGGCCACGTCGATACCGGAACGACAGGAACTGTGTCTCGTTGGTGAGGAGGGTGATCTTGGTGGGGACCAGAAAGCTGACTAGGCGTTGCTGTTTTCTCTCAGCCGTCTTCGCGCAGAAGCATAATCTGATTTCGAGATCCAGTTCTCAGGTTTGCTGCCCTGTACCTGACGCGCTGGTTGAGTTCTGAGAAACTCCGGACTGAAAGGGACCATTTTTGCTTGCACTATTGCGTTACTATTGCCTAGCATCTGGTCTGTAACGGGTATGAACACTCTCATAATCAACTCTTCATTGAAACTACTACTTCTCGATGATCATTTAAGCGCAAAAAACCCAATGATTGGTTGAGGGAAAATGAAAGTTCGGTGAACAAGTCTGCAGAAAATGTGGAAACCACCGGCGTGTTACCGCATAAGCGACCGGAAGCGAGAGAATTGCATGCAATAACGCCCTTTTCAGTTGCAGAGGTCTTCTGCAGTGAGCGGAAAGGAGTCACATCGACGTTATCTTGTCGTAAAATATAGCAACCGCTACAACGCGGTCACGGGCGTATCAAGGAGACCACATGCCGAAAACCATCGCAATTGTCGAAGACGATCCCGACCAACGAGGCAATTATGTGGACGCCATCGTAAAGAAAGGTTATTCGGTCACCGCATACAGCAACAGACAGGAAGCCCTTCAGGGTTTCGAAAACGAACTCCCCGATCTTGTCATTCTGGATATCATCCTGGGAGATGAGGTGGATGCAGGATTCGAAATCTGTCGTGACTTGTTGGTTAAGTCCCCCTCCCTGCCGGTAATTTTCCTAACAGAGAGGATTGCTGAGATCGACAAAATCAGCGGCTTGCGTCTGGGTGCGTGGGACTACCTACCCAAGCCCATCTCTCTTGACTATCTGGCGGAAAGAATAAGTTCGTTACTCAGGATCAATGAGGCCAGGGGACAGTCCACCTCTAACACGACCGCAAAGCTGGTGGGCGACCTGTCATTGGACCAGGAGGCGCTGCTGGTCTCATGGCAAGGTCAACCGATTAACCTTTCCGGTACTGAGTTTCGTATGCTGGCTAAACTGGTGCGCGTACCGGGGCACGCCGTTTCCTACGAAACTCTCATGAACGCCACGATGCAGAGCTTGGTTACCAACAACACAATCAATACCCATATGCGCAACATCCGTAAGAAATTCGAAAGTATCGATCCCAATTTCGACTGCATTAAGAGTGAGTACGGTTTCGGCTATCGATGGTCATTGAAGTGAATTAGCAATCGGTCATCACGTGGACGCCAACATAAACGGGCCTAGATTAGGCACCAAGCTGTTTATTCTGATGAGCCTGGCTCTTCTCGTCATCCCGTGGTTCAGCTACCGCTACCTCAGCGAAATGGAGTCCTTCCTGGTCGAAAGCCAGTCTCACGCTCAGTTGCTTACCGCCGAGGGCATTTCTACCCTCCTCAACGGCCGCAAAGATCTGTTCTACGATCTGCCCATTTCTCCCGAAGGCTACCGGAATTTGCAGGCGCACCCCCTCGAGAATCCGATCCGAATCGATGGCAAGGACAGTGACTGGGAAACCATCATCGAGCATGCGGTTACCTTCAGCGTCACGGAAATTGCTGACGAGGTGAATCCGGAAGGTCCGCAGAGCAGCTTTAAACTGATTCTGGGAGAACACAAAGATCAGATATATGCCCTTTTGAAGGCCGACGATGAAACCATCGTCTACAGGGATCGCGACATCCTCAGGCTGGACTTGAGCGATCATATCCGCCTGACGTTTCCCGGTCAGGGGGGCAATATCGAGAAGTTGGTCATCACCATGGCTGAACCAGGCGTAAGCACTGCTTATGCCATGGACGAGGAGTGGCGGCACGCAATTTCTGGTGATGCCGAAAACCGAATCCAGGGCTTTATGACAGAAGTGGCCGGTGGCTACGTGATTGAGTTCCGGGTGCCGCTGGCCATGTTGAGTTCCGAACGTCATTTTGGCCTGGCTGTCATCGATGTCGACGATGTGGATGAAAGGGAGATTAAGTCGATTAACGCCACCCTGCCCAGTGCTGGTCGCGAAGCGTCGCGCCTGATTGTGCTGAAGTCACCGGAAGTCTTGCGTATCGTCGAAGGACTCGGTTATTCCGGTGCAAGTATTCAGGTAATCGATGCTCAGGGCAGGGTTCGGGCAGAGGTGGGCAGCTACAACCCGGAGCAGATCATATTGCCTGAGGACGACGAGACCAGCTGGACAGATTTCTGGTCTGCCATGATCAGCTTTTTTCTCGACTCCATATACAGCGCGGTTGAAACAGCTCGGCGCGAGGACATACAAGGCTCTGAAGATCTGGTTATCAAGGACTCACTGAAAGGCAAGCCCAGCTTTCAGCGCCGTTACGATGAACGGGAGGGGGAGACGATCATCGCTGCTCATCCCATTATCGCCGAGGGCGAAATCATCGGAACGGTCGTCCTGAAACAGAATACAGACCGAATACTGCAGCTTAGAAAGGAAGCCCTGCAACGAATCATCAGTTTTTCAGTTGCCTACCTGTTCATTTTCGTAATTCTGATCCTCGCCTTCTCCGTCACCCTTGCCAGGAGGATTCGCAAGCTGGGTGCAGAAACTACCAATGCCATCGATGCCTACGGTCGCCTGCAAACCAATAAACTGAAGAGCGAAACCGGTTCCGGTGACGAGATAGGCGACCTGGCGCGCAGCATCTCAGCCATGTTGTCGAAACTCCACCAACACACTCAATTCCTTGAAAATATGCCACGCACCCTCAGGCACGAGATCAACAATCCACTCAACACCCTCAGCACATCGCTGCAAAACCTGGAAAGTGAAAGCTCGGAAATTGCCAGACGAAAATACCTGGAAAGCGCCAAACGCGGCGTAATGCGAATCGGTCTGATCATCCAAAATCTGGCGGATGCCGCCAATCTCGAAGAGGCATTGGAGTCGGAAGAATTAGAACTGGTGGATCTGCAAAAGCTGGTGCAGAGTTATATCGTTAACTGTCGCACTACGCATCCAAATCAGACCTTTGAATACAATGGCACCAACTATGAGGTACTGGCAAAGGTTTCCGATTACCGCATAGAGCAACTGTTGGATAAACTGGTCGACAATGCAGTGGATTTCACCGATCCCGGCAGCAAGATTATCATTGGTCTCAGCAAGGACAGTTACAATCTGACCCTGTTTGTCTCCAATCAGGGTCCGTCTATTCCAACGGATATGTTCAACAACATCTTCGACTCAATGGTTTCTGTCAGATCCTCACATCTGGACAACCGCCTGCATTTTGGCATGGGCTTGTACGTAGTGCGGGTGATCGCCCAACACCATGGTGGAAATGTTAGTGCTTCCAATCTACTCAACGGCAGAGGCGTATCTGTACGAGTCTCCCTACCTCTTTATAGACCCATGGACGAGCGTTCTGCCGCTACTGGATAGATTCTCTACGGACAAAAAAAGTCCTAACACCTTGGGGGAGGGGATGTTAGGACGACCATATTCAACATGGTTAAGGGGACCACTCAAATAAACTGATATCCAATCACGATCACGATACTCAACAGCGAAGAGCAAAGGAGGGCAGCTTCTGCTTTTGACAGTTTTTTCGAGTTCATGACATGACCTCCAGACATGAATAGCAGTCTAGACGATCACTATGGAGATAATATGGAATCAATATGGAAGATAGTCCAAACCCTGAAATCTCACCTCAGTTTGGCAGGACTCAGTTAATAATGGGATCGTTCTGCCGGCCGGAAGATTGAGTGTCTGTCTCATCACGGCTGGCAACACCCAGATTCCAGCCGGCTTTGCGTGCAGAACCTAGAAGTAACTGCGTCATAGTCGTGTTGATGTCGCGATTGATAACCATGTTGATGCCCTGCGCACTCTTAGGGTGAATGCCCAGTTGAAGATTGTCACCGGCCTTGTTGCTGGTAATCTTGTAAGCAAGCTGGGCTTCTTGGCCCAGCGGAAATTCAGCTTCTTCCTCTTGGAATGACTGCTTGAAGTTAGCACCGTCCATTGCTTTTTCTTTCTTGAATTCCATGACCGCCTGTTTGTCGGCGAGAGTCCCCTGCAGTGAAATGTCGGGATCGCTGACCAGATGATCGCCCAGAACCTTGAGCAGCAATTGGGCAAACCTTCTGGTCACCCAAAAGCGGAACTCTTTGTGGTCGGTGGAGTTTACCCGGAAGAAAATCCTGTCCTCTTCCGGATTGTAGAGAGAGGTGGTGCGGGAAAATCGGACACTTGGATAAGTGGTTGATCTGCGCATAATGGGCAAGAGCCCAGGAGCACAGCAATGAAAAGACCACGTAGAA
>PBTO01000025.1 GCA_002726595.1 Gammaproteobacteria bacterium
GCTTTCGCTTGATGGAGCGCAGGCTACGACGGCGCAAAAGCGCCTTGCATCTAAATGCTGAGAGACCCGCTGCACCCGAAACTTAACCCTGGTCGAGGTACTAGGCTGAAATTTGAGTGAGTAGTACGTAGTGATAGATAACGATATTGAAACCATAGAGTCCGGTTACGAATTTCTGCTGGCCTACGCTGCACAGGGCAGGCCAGCACAGGTTGAATCCGGTCCTGGCCCCCATGCCCGGCCCACTATAGAGGGTATGGCAGAGGCGATGGAGAATGTGGTCAGCGCATTTGCCGATAGCGAAGACAATTTTGAGCAGATTATAGCGGATGATTGTAGAAAGGCTGGTTCTGCATTGGCCTTTCTGCTGGCTCAGAAAAAAATTGGCTCTGAAATAGTCGACAACCTCAACGCCTCGATACATTTGCGTGCTGTATTAACCGATATGTTCCTGTACGGTGAAGCATTGAAACCCCTTGCAGATGACCAACCACAGGTGGAAATAACCAACGCGGCTGAATAGCAAAAGAAGCTCTGGACCAGGGCTTGCCGGGAGCCATAGAGCGGGATAATAGACGGAGTCAGAGGGAAACTCATATTCCGTTTTTTTATGGCAGCTAATTCACAAGAGAAGAATGATGATTGATTGGCCATCGCGATTGAATCTGGCGCAGTTGCCGACTCCGGTCACAAGGCTTGAGAAATACTCGGCACAGCTCGATGGCGTAAACCTCTGGGTAAAACGTGATGAGCTTACCGGTACCGAGGTCTCCGGCAATAAAATCCGCAAGCTCGAATTTACCATTGCCGAGGCCCTGAACCAGTCTTGCGATACGCTGATTACCTGTGGCGGCCTGCAATCCAATCACTGCCGAGCCACTGCTATTCTGGCTACACGTCTGGGGCTTAAAGTTCACCTCATTCTCCGTGGCAGCGAACCGGATACGTTGGAAGGCAACCTGTTTCTGGACTATCTGACCGGCGCCACTATCACCTATCTCCCACAGGACCAATGGCGAACCCATGAGACGCTGGCTCGGGAAATTCAGCAGGACTACAGCAAGGGGGGTAACAAGGCCTATTTTATTCCGATCGGTGCCAGCGATGAGGTTGGCCTCTGGGGATATATCGCCGCCTGTCAGGAACTACAAGAGGATTTCGAGACTCTCGGTTTCGAACCGGAATACATTGTCACCGCGACCGGTTCGGGAGGGACCCAGGGAGGACTAATAGTCGGTGCGGAATTGTTCAAAATGTCCTCACAGGTACTTGCCTTCAATGTCTGTGATGATGCGGCGTACTTCGAGCGGAAAATAAGGTCCGATATAACCCTGTGGATGCAGCGTTACAAACAGGAAATTGCAGTTGGCAGGCTGAAAATCAATACAGTTGAAGGCTATGTCGGCCAGGGATATGGCATAGCGAGCGCTGAGGTATTGGATACCATCGCAGATTTAGCCAGGCTGGACGGCATTTTTCTTGACCCTGTCTATACAGGCAAGGCCTTTCATGGCATGGTTAGCGAGATTCGGCGGGGTGAACAGGGTAAACTGGCCGGTGCGGAGAATGTATTGTTTATACATACAGGCGGCTTGTTTGGCCTGTTTCCGCAGCAGCAGTATTTTCAATTCGGCAAATGAAGAACAGAAAGAAAAGAAAGAACCCCTTACATCGCTAAGGTAGTTTACTCTGACCCCACACACGCGGCAGGGACATTATGAAACAACTAGACAAACTATTACTTTTGGCTTGCCTCTTCAGTTTGGTGGCCTGTAACGAAGCACAGCAAACGGCTGCTTCCGGGGTTGAATTGGTGGCTGCTGCGGAAAGTGCGGTGCCTGAGGCGGTCGCCGTGGAGCCCGATGGGGTGAGCGGTGCATCGGCTACCGAGGAAGCTCCTGTGACAGAAATCAACACAGACAACAACGAACCGCTTCTGCTGCGCAATACATCCCGGCTGATTGCCAGTGGTCTGCGATCCGGTGAGGGCTACTTCAGCGCGGATGGCACCCACATGATCTATCAGAGCGAAGAGCCTGGCTCCAATCCGTTTTACCAGATATTTATCCGGGATCTGGCCAGTGGTGAATCCAGCAAGGTGTCGCCGGGCATCGGCTTGACCACCTGTTCGTGGATCCATCCGCTGGAAGCAAAAATTATGTTTGCCTCAACCCACGATGATCCAGAGGCTGAGGCGAAGCAGGCTGAGGAGATTGCCATCCGGGAAACCGGTGTGACTCGCCCCTATGGTTGGGACTATGACGAGCACTACGAGATCTATCAGGCTGACAGCGATGGTGAGAATCTGGTTAATCTGACCAACGCCCGCGGCTACGATGCGGAAGGGTCCTATTCGGCAGATGGCAGTCAAATACTGTTTGCCTCTAACCGAGAAGCCTACCGACGCCCGTTGAGTCAGGCTGAACAGAGCTTATTTGAAGACGACAGTTCCTATTTCATGGATTTGTACATAATGAACTCGGATGGTTCCAATGTGCGACAGATTACCCATTCGCCGGGGTATGACGGCGGACCATTTTTTAGCCCGGACAACACTGGGGTGGTCTGGCGAAGATTCAACCCCGATGGGAACAGCGCAGAAATCTGGACCATGGATATTGATGGCAGCAATCAACGTCAGCTAACCGCCGATGCGATGGTGTCATGGGGGCCCTATTATCATCCTACCGGTGACTACATCATTTATTCTGCCAATACTCTGGGGAATGCCAATTTCGAATTGTTCATGATTGATCCCGCCGGAGCAAGTGCACCGGTTCGTGTGACGAACACAGCGGGGACAGACATTCTTCCGGTGTTCTCGCCGGATGGCTCCAAACTGGCCTGGAGTACTACGCGGACGGAAGACGGAACATCCCAGATCTACATGGGTGACTGGGATCATGCAAAGGCGTTGGAATTACTTGGCTTAAACTAAGGTTCCCTAAGCTTATGATCAGAAAAGTGTCCGCCTCACTGCTTATACTCTGCTGCTACAGCGGGATGTTGTACGCCCAGAGCGAGGACTTATTCCACCATAGCTTGAAAGTTATGCTGGACCCCTCGAATCGGGCTATAACTGTTGAAGATACGATAGCCCTTCCTTCCTCTTTTGCCGAGCCCCGCTTAATTTTTTCCCTGAATGAAAATCTCACCATCACCGATAGTGCCGATGGCGTTCAGCAATTGCAGACGAGCTCAGCATCCACCGCCGTTGGGATTAACAGCATGGGTGGTGAGGTGGCTCCTGCCAATAGCTACGTGCTCAATTCACTCCCGGCTAACAGCAATCAGATTACTATCAGCTACTCCGGTTTGATTTATGATCTGGCGGAACAGGATAGTGCCGAATACGCGCAGAGTTTTTCTGAGACTACCGGAATTATTAGCGAGCTCGGTGTTTACCTGAGCAAAGCCAGTATGTGGATACCTGAATTTTATACGGATCTGATTACCTTCGACATACAAGTTGAATTTGCCGATAGCGCCAGTAGCTGGACCGCCGTTAGTCAGGGCGATCGCGGTGGCAAGAACACCTGGATCAGTCGCCAGCCCATGGAAGAAGCTTATTTGATTGCAGCAGATTTCACTGAATATTCCATCGCCTCCGATGAAGTTGAAATGTTGGCCTATCTGCGTCAGCCCGATTCGAATCTTGCCAATAAGTATCTGGATGCAACAGAAAGATACCTGACCCTTTATGAGCCTTTATTGGGCGAATATCCATTCAGTAAATTTGCCCTAATCGAAAACTTCTGGGAAACCGGCTACGGCATGCCCTCATTCACGTTGCTGGGTGAACAGGTAATTCGTTTTCCCTTTATTCTGGAGTCATCCTATCCCCATGAAATATTGCACAACTGGTGGGGCAATGGGGTCTATCCGGATTATGCAAGCGGCAACTGGAGCGAAGGCTTAACTGCCTATCTTGCCGATCACCTGTTTCAAGAAATGAATGGTGTGGGCTGGGAGTACCGTAAGGAAATGCTTGCCCGCTACAAGAATTATGTCAGTGATGGAGTGGATTTTCCTCTGGCAGAATTTACTTCCAGAAATTCTGCCGCATCACAGGCTGTGGGCTACGGCAAGACGCTCATGCTCTGGCATATGCTGCGCCTGGAGGTAGGTGATGAATTGTTTCTATCAGGACTGCGGGCGCTGTACCAGGATTACAAATTCCAGCGTGCATCATTTGCCGACATAGCGGCACTGTTTTCCCAGCTGAGCGAGCGGGATTTGACTCCGTTTTTCGATCAGTGGGTAAATCGAACTGGAGCACCGGAGCTGTCTCTTTCTGTTGAGGAAAACAATGACAACCAGGCGCGCATCATGTTTGCCCAGGTGCAATCTGGAGAGCCTTATGAATTGACTGTGCCGATTGCACTGTACTATGCCAATGAAGCCGAACCGCTTCTGTACAATGTATCGTTGTCACAAAAATTCGAAGGGGTCATGGCAGATGATTTTGAGAATCTGGAAGGCGTGCTGGTAGATCCCCATTTCGATCTGTTCAGACAACTGGACCGCGAAGAAACTCCGCCCACAATAGGCGAATTGTTTGGTTCCGGTCAGATCGCCTTTGTACTCCCTGCGCAAGACCGCCAGCATTGGTCCCAGATGGCCGAGGCTTTCGGTCAGGGTGTGGATGCCGATGTGCTGTATAGCGAAAACCTCGAATCACTTCCCACCGATAGACCCGTTTGGATTCTGGGCAAAGACAATCCGTTTGCACAGTCCGTGCAATCTGCCGTCGAACTTTACGGCGTGGATTACTCCACGGCCGGTGTCACCATAACGGGCAGTGAAGTCGATTATGAAAACCGCAGCACGGTGCTGGTCGGGCGTCACCCGGATAATCCGGAATTGGCAGTGGGCTGGATACATGTCGAAGATATGGTGGCCATGCCCGGCATGATCGAGAAGCTGCCCCACTACGGGAAATACTCTTATCTCAGTTTTATCGGCGAGGAACCCACCAATGATCTATCGGGAGTCTGGTCGAGTCCTGAATCGCCCATGATGTGGTTGAAACCCGACTCGGTGGCCTCCATTGAGGTGGATGCCCTGGCCCTGGCTGAACCACTGGCCGTCTTGCCGCCAAAATTTCTGCCGGATCAGTTACTCAGACACGCAACTGAACTAAGCTCAGTGAAAATGGAAGGCAGAGGCCTGGGCACTGCCGGGATAAATCGCGCAGCGCAATACATCGCCGACAGCTTCCGGGAAGCGGGCCTGCAAACTCTGGGCGGGACTTTTATCCAGCGCTGGAGCAGCACGATGGCAGGCATTGGTCGCGTAGATTTAGCCAATGTAGTGGGCGTCTTGCCGGGCAGCAATCGCGCATTGAGCTCGGAACCAATCGTTCTGGCAGCGCATTATGACCATCTGGGGACCAACCAGACCTCGCAACAGCTGTTTGCCGGCGCCGATGATAATGCTTCCGGAGTCAGCATCCTGATTGAGGTGGCGTCCAAGCTGTCTGCAACCTTTACCCCTCAAAGGCCAATTATCTTTGTCGCGTTTACCGGCGAGGAAGCTGGCCTGGTTGGTTCAGACTATTTTGTCAGGAACCCGCCCGGCGGATTTACCACAGAAGACTTGTTTGCCATGGTCAATCTGGACAGCGTCGGCCGACTCGAGGGCCGTAACCTGCAAGTCTTTGGTACCGAAAGTGCTTATGAATGGCCGTTTATGGCCCAGGGTATTGGTTTCACCATCGGCGTTTCTTCCGAGTTTCCTGCTGAAACCATCGCCAGCAGCGACCATGTCAGCTTTCTGAATGCCGGCATCCCGGCCATCCACTTATTTAGTGGCGTGCATACCGATTATCATCGCGTCAGCGACAGTATTGAGAAGCTGGACTTGGAAGGCATGTCCAACATCGCCTTATGGGTAGAAGAGGCAGTGGTTTATCTGGGCGATCTAGCCGACCCGCTACGAGTAAATCTGGCTGTAGCAAACAGCGGTGCGGCCGCCGATGCAATTGTTCAAACCAGCGCCAACGCGGGAACGGAAAGGGCTGCGGGTCTGGGTACAATACCCGATTTCGGCTACTCCGGAGCAGGAGTAAGGATTTCAGGAGTAACACCTAACAGTGCAGGCGAAGCGGCTGGTCTGCAGGATGGCGATGTATTGTTGAGCTTTGCCGGTGAAACAATTGACGATCTGCAGTCTTACTCAAACCTGCTGCGCCAGTCCTCAGCGGGCGATGTTATCCAGTTGGAGATTCTGCGAGGCGATCAGCAGCTTGCGGTAGAAGCCACATTGACGGCTCGCTAACGCAGCAGGCCAAATAGCAATGCGGCCGATACAAATAGTATCGATAGATAAATCAGCCGGCGGTTGACGCTGGATTTCGGTGCTATCCAGTTGTGGCGTTCTTCCTCAACAAAGAGGCAGTTCTGCCGTTTCTTGAAAAATTTCATGGTTCCAATCTCATCACTGACCAGCGTTCATTAAAACGGATTGTGAAGGCAATCCCCTGCGCATAATCGGGCNAAGTGATGAAGAAAAGTGATGAATCGTGGCAAAGAATGTAGCAATCTGCCGCTATTGCCGAATGTCTGTGAGTATTTGCAGCGCATTGCAAATGCAATTAATTGTCTCTGACAGGGAATTGGGAATCTAAATCGTATATAGTGCGGTCCACTCAATCGATTCAAACCTATCCACTTTCAATGATCTTGCGGGCTGCGAGCCCGCCTCTAGAGAGCTTTGCCCCATGTTCATAGCGTCATCCACAGGCNGACAGTGCAGAATCCTTTCCGCTATGTTGTTACTGATAATGTGCCTACCAGTCCTGGGTCAAACTCCCCAGCTGACCAGGGTGGATGAAGCAGAAGCTAATATTAGCCTCGATGGCTTCGTGGATGAGTCGGTATGGGAAGGAATTCCGGTGATAGATGGAATGCGGGTGATCAACCCGGATACCCTGGTAGAAGCACCTTACAAAACCGACACCCGAATTTTCTATACCGAACAGGGAATTTACATAGGAGTTGTCAATCATCAGTCAGCCGGTACTCTGGTTGCGCGAATGACTTCCCGTGACACGCAACTGGACCGCGATGGATTCGTGGTCGGCATAGATGCATCCGGTGAGGGTTTATACGGATTCTTCCTGAGAATCAACCTCGGTGATTCCATGACCGATGCATCACTGTTGCCAGAGCGCACACTGAACATGCAATGGGATGGCTCATGGGATGGACGTACCCAGGCGCTGGAGGAAGGCTGGAGTGTGGAGTACTTTGTACCCTGGTCCATGATGCCGCTGCCCCAGGTTGCAGAAACACGACAGATCGGTATTTATCTGGAACGACAGGTAGGTCATCTCGGGGGTGAAGCCTGGTCCAATCCTGCTCTGCCTCGAACAGTTAACCAGTATCTTTCTGCCTTCGAAAAATATGAGCTGAGGGACATTGAGCCGAGGCGGCAGCTCACCTACTACCCGTTCTCCTCTGCCGTTGTCGACAACATCAAGAATGAAGTCGAGTAATAAAGTGGGAACCGAAATTTTCTGGCGCCCAACAACTAATACGCTGTTATCAGCCAGTTTAAATCCTGATTTTGGTAACGTGGAATCTGATGATGTAGTAGTAAATCTAACCGCATTTGAAACCTTCTTTCCGGAGAAGCGGAGCTTCTTTCTCGAGGGACAGGATATCTTTAACACCTCGCCCCGAACTTCGGGCCGCGGCGGCCCGATTTCACTATTGAACACGCGCCGTATTGGTGGCGCGGCGCGATTTACTATCCCTGATGGTGTCAGCGTAATTCCCACCAATCGAAGCCGGCCTACCGACTTGTTAGGCGCTGTCAAATTTACCGGGCAAAGCGGCAACTGGCGCTATGGCACTTTGCTGGCAACAGAGGATGACTCAGAGCTGCGTGGCACACTTAGCGATGGCACGCGGGTAAATATTCAGGCCGAGGGGCGCGACTTTGCCATAGCCAGGCTGCTTTATGAGGATACAAGTTCAGGGGGAAGGCGCTCTATCGGATGGATGGGTACGGATTTGTCCCACCCGGGCATCGATGCCTCAGTCAACGCGGTGGATGCACACTATTTTTCTGCCGATAATAAATGGGTCATCGATGGCCAGCTCATGCATAGCGACGTGGATGGTGTTACCGGCGCAGGCCTTTTAGCCGATGTGGGTTATCGCCCGGAGCGTGGAGTTCAGCATTCCTTAAGTGCTACCTATATAGACGATGAGCTGGATTTGAATGAGCTCGGTTTCCTGAGTCGCAACGATCAGGTCAATCTCGATTATTTCTATTCCCGTAACGAATCGGATATTCCCGGCCTACGCTCACGCAATACCGGTGTGATTATCACCAATCGCTGGAATACAGCGGGGCAGCCTGTATTGACCGGCGCTTTCTTCACGCGCGGATACACTTCGCTCGATAGCAACAACCTGAGCTTTCAGCTACAGTACTTCCCGCCGCGAACAGATGATCGCCTGGGGCGGGGGACTGGTGATTTCCGCATCCCCGAACGCTGGGGGGGCGAACGTGAATGTCAGTACAGACCGGGCAAAATCACTCGCTTTTACCGCCAGAATCAACCTGCGCCAGGATGATCTCGGCCCAGCCCAGACGGGAGCTTCTGCCGGTGTAGTTTGGCGCCCGGATGATCGTTTTTCCCTGAATCTGAACTTGAACTATACCGACCAGGAAGCGCTGTTGATTCATAAAGGCGGCGGTAACTACACCAGTTTCGAATCGCACCAGTGGGCACCTCGTTTAGAGCTGAATTATTTCATCACAGCCAAGCAGCAACTGCGATTCAGCGGGCAGTGGACTGCACTCAAAGCCTTCGAAGATCGCTTCTGGCAGGTCAATCCATCGAAGCGCGAGTTCCTTAGACCCGTGCCGAATCCAGACGATATAAGGGATGACTTTGTCATCAGCCGTTTAACTTTCCAGGCTCGTTATCGCTGGGAGATCGCGCCCCTGTCTGATTTGTTCGTGGTCTATACCCGGGGCAGCAATTTACCGTCCAGCGGATTCGATACCTTTGCCGATCTGCTGGAGCGTTCCTGGAATGAGAAAATTGTAGACACCATAGCAATCAAACTGCGTTACCGACTAGGTTCGTAGCAGCAATCGTTGCTTTGTTGGATTGGTTGATTTCAACACCCAGAAATACCAAGCCTATGATTACTCCAAAATTTGCAACCAGGGTTAACCAGTTGTTTAGCCGCCTAATATTTATCTTTGAATTAATTTTATTTATCGCTGAACTCTAAAAATACGTGGAAACATCATGCCTCTTTGATTTGATTGATGTGCCCTTTAGATCTCGATCTTGGAGCATATACTTACGCATTTCTCTTTCAGCTCTCATCACATGCAGCACATAAACGGTGTCGTCACTGAAACGGTAAAATATTCTACATGGGCCAACAATGACTTCTTTGTATTTGGAACGGGAGAGCTCAGGTACTCTCCTTCCGGAATTGGGCGATTCGCTGAGCAGATCGATCCGATCAAAGATCTTTTGAACAAGACGCTGGGCTGCGCTTAACTTATCTAGAGCAATGTAATTAGCAATCTCTTCTAAATCGTCTAATGCTGGTTCGGTCCAAACTATTTCAGCCATTTGGCCATCTTGTCTTTGGCCTTCGCGTGAACAAGAATTCGCTCTTCAAGAATCGCAGTTTCTCCTCGAGAGATGCCCTCGAGGATTTTGAGTCGACCTTGCATCATCTCATAGTCGTCTACATCAAGTAGATAGGCAGAAGGTTGGCCGTGCTCTGTAATAAGGACTGGCTCCTTAGTATTACGTAAATCCGCCAGAATTTTTGTAGCCTGGCGCTTTAAGGTGGTTACGAGTTCAGTTTTCATAGAGTGATACTATTCTATCCCTTTGAGATACGCAAGTGTTCTGTGCAGATAACGCTTTTGATAAAGAGTGTGCGTAGCGCATCTCCTTGATTTGTT
>PBTO01000026.1 GCA_002726595.1 Gammaproteobacteria bacterium
CGCATCGCCGGAAGTAACCGGCATTTTTGCCAGCGTCTGCAGGAAGTCCTGCACTTCACCTTTGCTGGACACCGGATGCTGATCCGTCGCTTTATTGTCGAGAGGCTTACCTTTTTTCGGTTTATACAGATTTTTCATGATTAGCTGATAGAGTGAATATGAACAAACAAAATCAGCATAGCGTATGTCTTAATGGCTAGGCAACAAAGAACGTTGACCAGGAAAAGCCGGCTCAGTGTCTATGTGGACAGCTGCCAGCATCCGATGCAGCTAATCAATCCGAGCTGCAGCGGGCATCATCGTTTCTTTAACACCATGCTCCTCTCTGTTCTTTAGAAACGGTATCAGCAGTAACGGTAAGACTACCAGCAGCGAATCCAGATAGAGTACTGCAGCATAGTCAATCGCTTCGGCAACCCTGCCCTGCCAGTAATTGGCCATGCTAATAGCAAGGTTTGACATTGCCATAAATGCGGTGAATTGCGTAGCGGCAACAAGCGGGTTTGTCATCCCCATGAATACCGCCGCATTCAAGCCAGTACCCATGCCAAAAAACAGGCCGTGCAATAAAATGGCCGCATAAAAAGAAACCAGCGAGACCGCTTCAAGACCATTGATTGAAATTTGTGCAGCGAGATAAAGAGTAGGAAACGCGGTTAGCACATAGCACATCGCAAGGATTTTCTTTAGACCCAATTTGTCTCCCAGTAGTCCTCCCGCAAGGCAGCCTAATCCCGATAGAACCGTGTTATAAACGCTCAGTGTCGCTATTTGATTATTACTTAATCCATAATCTACTTCCATGGTGCCGAGTATGGCATAGGCTAAGGCCATAGCGCCCATCGGCATTACCGCGAACAGCAGTCCGATCTTTGGCCCCGAGCCAGACTGTAAAAATCCCGTGTAAAGCTCACGCATGAATCCGGCAAGTGTGTCGACTAGTTTGCTCACAATTTCAGTTCCAGACTCTCCGGCTTTGGCGGATATGTCAGGGTCCCTGATAAAGAACAGGACAAACAAGAAACACAACAACATCAGGCTGCATATATAGATAATAGAAACATTGAATCCCCATAATCCGGAAACAAATATCGCGCCTCCCCCACCCAGGGCTATACCCAGGAACTGACCACTGAACATAAAACCGTTGCCCGTACCCCGCTCGTCTGCTTTCAAGGTACTTACTGCCAATGAATCAATCGCTACATCTTGCGTGGCGCCGAAAAAATTATTGATCACAATCATTATCAGCAGTAACTGAAAATTGACGACATAATCAACCATGGCAGTGATCAGCAGCGTCCCTATCATCATCGCAGTACAAAAAAGTATCCAGGTTCTTCTGCCACCAAATCTTTGCAACTTGACAATATCGATAAGCGGAGCCCAAACCCACTTAAATGTCCAGGGCAGATAAAGCAGGGCAACAAAAGTTCCGATTTGCTCGAGAGAGAGCCCTTCTCTACGCATGAATGNGACCATGGCAGTCGATGTAAAACCTACTAGAATTCCTTCAGAAATATAAAGAATCCCGAAGGCGAAAAATCGACCTTTGCTGCGGTCTAACAATGATTGGGAATTCATAAGCGGTTCGATTATCTAGTAATTGCCCGGCATTGCAACAAATACAATTTCCCGGTATGAAAGGCCCACTCTATATCGATATCCTGACTGTAGATGCTTTGGCATCGAGCGGCTAACAGATGCAATTGTTGCAATTGATCATCATTCAGGCACAGAGTTGCAACTTTATCTGACGCAACCTCGACTTCCGCCACTTCTCCCTCGTCGGTAGAAACAAGTTTAATATCTTTTTCACCAACTATTCGTTCAACAATTGCCCCGTCTTCCGCTATCCTGAAGCCATCGGGCACGACCAGTCCGGCCACTATGGCTTCACCCAATCCCCAACTGGCTTCGACATAACGCTCCGCCACAGAAGTCAGTGGGTGCCGCGTAAACATCACACCCGCTATCTCACTCTGAATCTGCTGTTGCAGGACTACGGCGATAGCAGGCTCATCCCCGACCCCCATTTTGTCCCGGTATGCTAATGCTTCCGGTGTGAAGGCAGAACCATGGACTTGCTTGATAGCCTGCACCATAGCCTCGGCGTTCATCACATTTAGAATGCTGACATGTTGCCCGGCAAAACTGGCGGTCTCAGAGTCTTCTCCGACCGCACTGGAACGCACTGCCACTGAGGGGGCCAATTCGGGAAACAAAGAAGTTACATCCGCAATGGCCTCTGCATTGTCCTGTACGATCTCGGTGACAAGTTCGACTGCCAGCGCATAGCCATCCGGTGCCGGCAGGCCCGCCCTCAATGCCGATCCCAGGCTGACGCATTTACCCCCAAACAGACTTTCATCGTCTGCCTCTTTGAGGCGCACGGGCTTGATCATGAGATTATGGTGACCTCACCGGATTCCCCGTCCACCCGAATACGATCCCCTTCCTTTATCTTTTGTGTTGCTGTTTTGGTTCCCACCACACCTGGAATACCGTATTCCCGGCTGACAATAGCGGCGTGGCTTAAAATACCACCACGGTCAGTTACCAGAGCACCAATAATGGGCAATACCACATTGAATCCAGCCGAGGTGTTTTTTGTTACCAGTACGTCTCCTTCATTGAGCCGATCAAAGTCCCGCGTGCTCAATATGACTTTGGCAGTTCCTTCATAAACACCGGGGCTAACTGGTAATCCCGTAATTTTTTCAGTACTGCCGGCTTCAGGCGAATCAAAAACATTACCCATGACCATGGCAAACGCGCGCATGGTGGGTCGAATTTTTGCAGGCAACCAGTCAAGTGGAGGAGGATCTGATGGCTCAGCGCCCAGTATCTCCGGAACTTCATCGATATTTTTGGTCAGGCGCCAGGTTCTGCGTTCCTGCAAAATTTCCTCTGTTACCGGGTTTTCCCCTCTGAGCAGACCAAGCATCTCGGCGTGAGATGCATCTAGAGTTAGTTCATGATTCGACAACACGCCTTTGTTCACCAATCGTCGTCCAGCTTCCAGTATGGCGATGCGGGCCACACCTGCGCCCCATATATCATTGTAAATGCCGCGCTCATCGCGCATCCGGTTGGCCTTTCGCGCATCGCTCAGGCTGAGATCAAATTCCTCACGGTCCGCCTCTGGAATCTGATCCCTGATACTCTGCTCCAATTTTTCATCAAATTCGGTTTCTGGCTGCGGCGCCAGCGCCTCACCGATTCGTGCCAAAATGATATTAGGTGACTCCAGCAGTGTTTTTTCCGAAATGCAGTAGCCGCCAATTAGCATATATCCGGTAAGCGCCAGGTAAGTCTCGAGCGCTTCATTTACATCCCCATGATCCCGCAGCATCGCCAGCGCATCTTCTGCAGATAAATTGTCCAGATCGGTTTTCACAATTCCTGCAGCTCTTAGGACTACTGCCAGGTTAGCCAACTCCTCGCCCGCTATCCCCTTGGAAACCGGTGTCGAACCCTTTAGTAGCGGCACTACCTGCGCAGGCGTTAAACCTGAGCCCCGGGTCGCCACATCCAGGAAGCGGCCTACAGGCATTATCGAACCCACCGAATACTTGTGATGGCGATATACCATCTCTTCGGCATTGACAGAGCAGTCTTCCAGGTGCCTGATCAGCCCCTCATCATCCAAGCCGGACATATCAACAGATTGCAGGGCCGTATTGCGAGCTATGGAATCCCGCTTCATCAGATCCCAGTCGCGTAAATCCTGTAACCAGAGCTGGTTACTAAACGCTTCATGGGCAGTTTTGACTCGCTTGCGCAGAACTGGGTGTAGCCGAAACATGAGCTGAAACAGAAATTTTGGCGGTGGTCCACCACCCGGTTTTCCTACCACTCCCACCTGCTGTACAAAAAAGAATCCATGTTGAAATGTAGGCTGAAGATGACTCATCAATAGGCCATAGCGCTCACAACATTCCTGGAAACCACGGGGTAATCCGGTGAAACATTCGCCGGCATACACTGTCATGGCGGTGGCATTGTGAGTCGTATCGAGTGTCCAGGTGCCTGGTCCCGGACTGGTAAATTCGCGATCCATGAAATTCTCCTGTTGTTATTGTTTTACTTAATTTCACTGCGGTGGGCATTATTAGAAACCGGCAACAAGAACGCCGCCAGTAATACTAAAGCCAATGAAACTGCATAGAAAGGTATTATGGAAAGATGTTGTGCCAGTGTAGTAACTCCATCGCTACCTAGCTGCAGGGAAAGTACCGAGATACCTATCGTGCCACCGAAGTAGCGCATAGTACTCAAGCCCCCGGCCGCCATGCCCGCGTCGTCTTTGCTAATCGCCAGCATCCCGGCAGACTGCACGACGGGCCCCGCCATGCCTCCGGCAAAGCCCATTATGGCCATGGGGATGATGATATCGGCAGGGACTATTGCCGTAGCAAGATCACTGAATAAATAAAGCCCGAAGAGATTAATGCATGCGGCTACTGCAGCCGTATAACGAGGCCCGATGTAGCGACCGACTACTCCTGAAAGCGGCCCCCCGAGCATCATGCAGAGCGTCATCGCCGTTAATGCACTGGCAATTTCGATCTCCGCTACACCGCGAATATCGTAAAANAATATCGGCAACTGGAACAGCAGCGCATACATGGTGAAATTACCCAGCGCAGTACTGCAGCCAGCCGCCAGATAGGCCGGGCGACGCAAGAAGCGCGGATTAAAAACCGGTTCCTCCACCTTGAGCTGAAGCAGAATAAACAAACCGAGCAACACAATTCCCGGTAGCAGATACCTGAAATCAACAGCGCTGCCGAGAAATCCCATCTGCAGACACCCAATTGCCAATGCCAGCAAAACTGTGCTACGCAGATCGAGTCGCCCTTGTCGTTTTTCAGTTTGTTTTTTTGAGGTCAATACAATTAATCCAAGTGCCACCAGCGCCCAGGGAACATTCACCAGAAAAATAGCCGGCCAATCGAATAATTGGGTGAGTGCACCGCCCAACAGCGGACCCACTGCTGCCGCTGCACCCATTGTTGCCCCAAATACACCATAGGCAAAAGGTAATAGCGATTCAGGTAACTGGGTTCGGAGTAATGCCGAGGCATTGGGCACAATCATGGCACTGGCTCCTGCCATCATCATCCGTGCTATCAGCAGGGCCTCTATGCTGCGCACCAGGTAGCCTATAAGAGACCCCAGCATGAATACTGCAAGTCCAATAAAAAGTGCCTTCTGATAGCCGATTATGTCACCCAGTTTTCCTGCCGGGGCTTGGCCAATTACGGAGATGAGCAGGTATCCACCCACCAGTAACTGAGTTGTGGTTCCCGAATCCATGCCCATGAACTGCGCTATTTGAGGTATGGCAACGGCAATGGAAGTCGAACCCAGCGGGGCCAGAGCCGATGCCAGCAGCACACCGGTCAACAACAGGATGGTTCGTTTTTCAGGCAAAGATAGCTCTCTTCAATGCGCGGGAATTATTGTAGTGGGCAGATTCTAATGCTTCCATTTATCAAGTGATAGAGCCTCTGGAGAAAAAAAGTTGTGGGCCAAACGCGAGTGATAACGGATTGATTCGACGTGTAAATCCATGAAATTAGCAGTGATTGAGGACATTAGGAGCCGGGAAGCTCCAGCTCAAAGCAAATTGAGTCGCTATATAAGCTTATCTGGGGTCAAAGAGAGTGAATTGGGGCTGGTGTATAATCAGGAGGACGTGTGGCAAGGAGGATTTAAGTCACCCAATAGGCAAATCCGCTGAGTCAGAGACAGAAAACAAAAGGTTTTTGAGGCGCCAGGACATGATGAATCTGATCCTAAAATCGCTACTGATGGTAATACTGCTACTGGTGCCCTCGTTGATGAGGGCAGGGACACCTGTAATCAGGGCAAATGGGAATCAGGGTAATGTGGTGGTCGCAGTCTCAGACTCGGTTGCGATCAGCATTAGCATGGTCGACGCCGTTACGGACCCAATAGCCGACTGGTGGATTGCAGTGACCACACCACTTCCTGCACCCGATAATCTCTATTTTTTCAATAGATCAGCTTGGACAACTGAATCGCAAGTTGCGTATCAACAACCATTTAGCAACATCGATTCTCTGGAGATACTAAATACCACGAGTATGCCCATAGGGATCTATAATTTTTATTTTGGTGTCGACCTGAATCCCAATGGTGAACTGGACATGAATTCACTGGTTTATGCCCTGGTAGAAGTGGCCGTACTCTCCGTAGTTGAACCCACTTCTGGTTCCTGCGGTGAAACTACTAATGTCTTTAGTGTAGCACCTTTGGAAAGCGATGCTTTTTTTCAAATAGATCCGTTGGGCGCAACTAACCCCTCAGCTCATACCTTCCCCACGGTCCATACATACATGATGCTCAGTGACAATTCAGTTAGCCGCAATGTGTTTGCGCCTGGTGACATTACTCTTACGCAAGTGAATCTGGTGGAAAACCTCAGCAAGGGTGGCACGGATTACAGTTTAAATTTTACTTCCTGCACCGAAATTACCGGCTACTTCGATCATTTGTCTTCTATAAATAGTGAGATTAGCGACCAACTCGCTGCGTTTGATAACTGTAATCAGTATTTTGCCGGCCCTGATGAATACCGCTTTTGTTCCCAGCCAACTTCGATCGAAATAACAACCGGCTATAACCTCGGCACTGTCGGTGGACCCGGTAGTCAGGGCTCGGCAGCTCTCGACTTCGGCTTACGGGACACGCGGATCACACCACTGCATTATACCAACCCAGCCCGAGTCGTTGCTTCTGACCAGGTATTTGTGGTTTGCCCTTATGACTACTTCGAGCCCGGATCGGCTAAAACCGTCTTGTTTGACAAATTGGGCAATGCCAGATCTGATCCACCGGTGTGTGGCACGGTCGAGCACGACGTTGATGATACTTTACAGGGACGCTGGTATCTGAAGGGGACCAATGATTTCAGCGAGAATGACCATACCGCACTGGTACCATCCAACACAGCACCTGTCACGACCGGCGTGCTTTCTATTGGTAATTCGGATGTAGGCACTGCTGCATTTTTCTTTGATTATCGCGATAGTGGCCTTATCAACAGAAGATTCAGCGAGGTTAGTCAATTCGACACGATTTATTGCTGGGATAGCCTGCGCAATCGAACTGGCACTATTGCCTCCGGTAGTGCCCAAGCTCTGTCAGGCATTATTTATGTAAAATTAATTGATGAAATAAATCTTGTTATGGAACGCTCTACTCAATTTTCCAGCTGCCCGGCAAATGTCAGCACTTTGAATTTTACTGGCAATGTGGTTGATTTTGTAAGATAAGAAGAGATGGTATCTTCAGCTGAAAGCACAGTCAGGAAATACGTATCTACCGGATAATGTAATGAACTGCTACTGGGGCGTAACAGTGTGTACAAATGACATGGAACTCAACCAGTCTGTTCCCTGGTTGACATCACCACCTGGTCTTACAAAGATGACTGACCAGTTGTATTCCCCAATTGGAATTTGATCTGGGAACGGAAAGCCTATTAGATGTGTATCGGGTAGCGTGAATGGTTGTAAGTTTGTTGCGAGTGGAGTCGGTACCAGGGTATTTTCACCCAGCAGACTCACAATATAGAACACAGCTCCACCGGGAATTGCTACGTTAAAATAAATATCGACAGGACCCAGGCTCTGATCGGCATCATTTGTATCCATTTTTAAATAAAAGTCAAATTGCTCACCCAGGGCGTAGGAAGTTTTGCTTGCCCGGACATTCAGACCAAAATTAACCCGTTCAACAATACTGAAATCAATTCCATCGACATTATTGCTCTGACGATCATCCCACTGTAGTGAAGTACGGGCAGAGTCATTATACGATGCAATGCCACTGACTATTGATCTGCGGCCTAACGAGCCTGCATTTACCAGGAAACTGAATGAATTTGATTGCTGTGCATCAAGATCTTCCATGTCGCAACCGATAATCAAATCGCCGAATTGGCAACCATTCGGCAACTCGCTAATCAGTGACATACCACTACCCAGGTAGGTGTTTAGGGAAAGGTTCCTCGCTGTATTATCCGAGAGTTGGCCGCCAATATTTGTGATATCGACCCCCAGGCTGATTGCAGTGCCCTGGTTGATCCGTATGTAATCTGTATCCNGTTCAATTTGCAGATCAGGTCCGGCAAGGGAACCCGATAAGTTCTCCACACTGGCGCTCAAGGAATAGGTGGCAGTCAATCCAAAGTCATCAGCTTCGTTGTTGGTGATTTGCACAAAAAATAATCCGTCTCCTTCTGCCTGGAACGCATATACCTCCCCCTCACCTGTGCCGCCTCTATCGATGGTGACATCATCTGCAATTTGATCGCTAATTCCATAAATTGTCAGTGCCGGATCGGTGGTTATGCCAACCTGGTCCACCAGGACCGTATAAAACTCACCTTCCAGTACCACGAACCGAATCCAATCCTCATCATCCTGCTCGTGAAAAGTTCTGTTCTGAGGCGATTCACTGTTTACGATTACAAAGCCTGCGCTCTCTAAAGTATTGTCAATTTCGAATGCATCTCTTGCCGAAAGAGCTGCTGCAGCGGCATCTGCTGCTGCGGCAGCTTGTGTAGCGATAACCGCCGCTTCAACGGCGGCTAATGTAGCAGCTTCGGAGGTAGTCCTGGCTATGTCGACAGCCGTAGCAGCGGCGACGGCGGCAGCATCATCACTTTCAGCAGCCTCGGCAGCCGCTACATCGCCAGCGGCACCAGACGCATCACTGATTGCTCTTAGTGCAGCGGCATCCGTCGCCGCTGCCGTGTCGTCGGCAGCAGTCTGTGCAGATAATTTAGCCTTAAGATCAGCAAGCGCAGCATCTGCTATGACTTCTGCCTCAGCGGCAGCCAACGCTGCCTCTGCAGCGGCTAAGCCAGCATCGATGGCATCAGCTGCGGCGGTATTTAGCACGGCAGATAACAATATCAGCAAGAGGATTGATCTTTTTTTCATCGCTAGCCTGCTATAGGTTTGTTACGAAGGTACCGCCTGGCCACGCACTCAAATCGAGAAAAGTTAATTACACTGAACTGTATATTGCCACAGCCTTTTCCCNGGATGCAAAGGCGCGCAGTCCGAAAAATCCCCTGTTGCCTTTTGACATCACGTATGGGCAAGTGTTGTATTTGCTGTGCACTTCAGCGCTCAGCCCATAGGCAAGTACTCAATTCCTGTCTGCGTAAGACCGATCAAGTCAATATTCGCTTGATTTAGATCGTGCTCAGCAGCTGCAACACCCAGGCTCGCCGGTGTGAAATCCCCACTTTCAAGCAACGGAACCAAACCGACCAATGTTTCCGCGGAAGGTACCTGACCAATTAAATTGGTATGAAATAGTGTGATAATAGCCTCATTGCTAGGAGCCGGACCCAGAACTGTATCCAGGGCAGTTTGCATCAATGTTTCGAAGCCTGTTCCAGAATCCAGCAATGAGAGTACAATCCCGACATATTCTTCATTGGCAACCGAAGNACCGCCCAGGATTGCCCCCAGTAATTTGGCAGCGTTTCCGGCATCACCATCCAGATCAAAAGCGATTGATTTATCGATAAACTGCAACCGCTCGACGCCGGTTAGCGTATCAGTTCCATCCACAGCAGGGCCGGCAACCAATAAACCCTCATTAGAATTAGTAATCACATAATCTGCAATATTGTTTTGAAAGACAGCTACATCGATTCCAGCGCCTCCAACTAGTGTGTCATTGCCAGCTCCCAGCGCGATGACATCATTTCCTGCTCCCGTATCCACGATATCATCACTTGGATCCAATGAAACGACATTAATAAAATTATCACCGGCCAGAAAATTGTTGTGCCAGTTATTGATTATCACCTGCACATCCTGAGGACTTTCAAATTCTAGCGCAGTGGGATTCGGGGAGGGCTGGCCAATAAACGAAATCTTGCTAACTGTTCCCTTTATATTTTGACTTGTTGTTGGATTGTTCTTCTCAAATACACCATCCAGCCTGACCAATTGATTGAATCCTGTGCTGGTTTCAAAAAAGAATACGCTGGTCTCATCCGCTGAAGTGATATTTCCTTCCAATTTTTGAATGGTTGTCTCTGCATTTAATACCAGCGCCTTGTCTTCATTAAAGGTAAAAGTCGAACCAGTAAAACCTTCTATTGCCTGGCTGGACAGAGTTAGCACATCTGGGTTTTCTGTTTGCAATGCAAACACTGCCTCAGTCTGAAGTGTTGACGGCAGCATGAGGGAGGCGCCGCTGGTTACGCTGAAACTTTCAGCTTGTGCAACATTCACCGAGTAACCGAGATCCTGCAGCGCTCCAATTGTTACGGAGCTTACGGGCATTGGCGGACTGTTTTCGGAAAATCCGGTCATCAGCTCTGTGTCAAATATACTTTCTTCCCAATGGGAAAGCCTGGTGCCGGAACCGCCTTCATCTTCCAACGGAACAAAACTTAGTGACTGATTCCCCGTCAATGCCCGATAGGCATTCAGAGCATTGCTACCGGTGAAACTGGTTCCGGTGGATAAACCCTGTCTGGTAAACAACCAATTGGTGAAACCTAACACATGGCCCATTTCATGCAGAATAACATCTTGCAGTATTCCTTTCTCCAACATGTTTGCCATGTCAGCAGTATCAAAAAACATTTCACCCTGAGAAGGAAGCAAGCTGTCAGATCTAAGCTCTCGAAAACCAGCTTGACCCAGTATGGAGCCCACTCCGTCGATAAAAACAACCGAGGCCGCAATTACAAGATCGTCTATTATGCCGCTTGAAGTGACCACCTCCGGAAGATCTCCAACGATAATCTCAGCCCACCGCTGAGCGGCTGTTTCAAAGAAACTTTGGAACTGAACATCACCACTAAAGTTTATGGTGATATTAAAAGTGCTGCTACCCTGAGATACCGTTGTATCCAAAGCGTTCAAGGTATAGCTACCCGTGCTGGCACCGAACGCCTGGGCAGAAATATAATGCGTACCGGTGGTTGACGCCGTGAACTGCACCTGGCTATTGCTCCCGGTCCCACCGTCGTCATTGGTGGTATTGGCAATCAGATTTCCACTGCCGTCAAAAATCCCTTCCAGAACCGTGTCTGACAAAGTGCCAGCCGATGTCGGGCTACCCTCCAGGTCTATCTGATAGGTACGCCCTGCCTCCAGGCTTATGGCGAACCAGTCGCGGTCAGACGACGCTTCTATTTCAGCGGTTTTTGCGTTACCGAGGCTGATTGATCCAGCCGTTGACACGGATGCACCGTAATCATCATTGACCGTCTCAGGAGGACCGGCAACCGACAGTTTATAAGTACCGGTACCACTGCCAAAAGATCCGGCTGCGATATAGTGGGTGCCGGTGCTGGCTGCGGTGAATTCAAGCAGGCTGTTAAGCTCGGTACCACCATCGTCATTTGCTGTATCCGAGATCAGATTACCGCTGGCATCGTGAACTCCGCGCAGAAAAGTATCAGCGAGCGTGCCCACCGAAGTCGGGCTACCCTCCAGATTGATCTGATAAGTCTGACCTGCCTGCAGGCCGACAGCAAACCAGTCAGTGTCGCCCGGCGCTTCAATCTCGCCGTTTGTTGAACCGCCCACACTGACCGATCCTGCCGTTGACACCGTCTCAGCAAAATCATCAGCCACGCTAGCCGTACCGGAGACGGTTAATTTATAGGTACCGGTATCACTGCCAAATGCCCCGGCCGAAATATAGTGCGTTCCTGTACTCGATGCAGTGAATTCCAACTGGCTATTACGCCCGGTACCGCCGTCATCGTTAGTCGTGTCCGAGATCAGGTTGCCGCTGGAGTCATGAATTCCTCGCAGGAAAGTATCCTGCAGAGTACCCACCGAGGTCGGGCTACCCTCCAGGTCGATCTGGTAGATCTGTCCTGCCTGCAGACTGACGGCAAACCAGTCCCGGTCACTGGACTGCTCAATCTCCCCGCTGGTTGAGCCACCCACACTGACAGATCCTGCCGTTGACACTGTCTCAGCAAAATCATCACCGCTCCCCCCCAGATCACTCACTGAGATTCTGTAGGTGCCAGTATCGCTGTCGTAAGCGCCTGCGGAGATATAGTGGGCACCTGTGCTGGTAGCGGTGAATTCGAGCAGACTATTGAGCCCAATGCCACCGTCATCGTTAGTGGTGCCAGAGAGCAGGTTGCCGCTGGCATCGTAAATTCCTCTGAGGACTGTATCAAAAAGCGTGCCCGCCGACGTCGAACTACCTTCCAAGTCGACCTGGTAGGACTGTCCCGCCTGCAGGTTTACTGCAAACCAGTCACGGTCACCTGCCTCCTCGATATCAGCATTCGTCGAAATACCCGCGCCGACTGATCCTGCCGTTGCAACCGTCTCACCGAAATCATCGCTGCCTCCACTTCCACCTCCACTCCCGAGATCACCCACCGATACTCTGTATGTGCCGGTATCGCTGCCAAAGGCCTCAACCGCTATATAGTGGGTGCCGGTACTGCTTGCAGTGAATTCAAGCAGGCTATTGAGCCCGATACCGTCGTCATCGTTACTGGTGTTAGAGATCAGATTACCACTGGCATCATGAATTCCACCAAGGAATGTATCCTCGAGCGTGCCCGCCGAGGTTGGGCTCCCTTCCAGATCGATCTGATAGGATTGTCCGGCTAACAGGCTAACAGCAAGCCAGTCTCGGTCACCGGACTGTTCAATCTCACCGCTCGTCGAACCTCCCACGCTGACTGTGCCAACGGTAGCCACAGTTTCAGCAAAATCATCACTGCCTCCCAGATCACTCACTGAGACCCGGTAAGTGCCGGTACCACTGCCAAATGCCCCGGCTGAGATGTAGTGGGTACCAGTAGTCGGTGCGGTGAACTCAAGCTGGCTATTGACCGACTCCCCACCGTCATCGTTAGTCGTACCTGAAATCAGGTTACCGCTAACATCATGGATTCCTCTGAGGAAGGTGTCCTCGAGTGTGCCCGCTAAAGTTGGGCTGCCTTCCAGATCGAATAGATAGGTCGTTCCCCCCTGCAAGCTGACGGCAAACCAGTCGCGGTCTCCAGATTCTTCGATCGTGCCGGTTACTGATCCACCAACGGTGACTAATCCCGCTATCGAGGGCACCTCGCCAAAATCATCACTGCTTTCCAGACCACCCACTGACAGGGTATAGGTACCGGTATCACCGCCGAAAGCGCCGGCAGAGATGTAATGGGTACCGGTAGATGTTGCGGTGAATTCAAGCTGGCTATTGACGGAAATCCCACCATCATCGTTTGCCGTACCATCTATCTGGATACCACCGCTATCAAAGATACCTCTGATAAATGTGTCCTCAAGCGTACCCGCTCCAGTTGGATTGCCTTCCAAATCGATCTGGTAAGTTTGACCGGCCTGCAGGTCGACGGCGAACCAGTCGCGATCAGCGGAACTCTCAATCTCGCCGGTAGTTGAGCTGCCGACACTGACCGACCCGGCTATGGAGGGTGTTTCGCCAAAATCATCGCCACCTACGCCCAACAAATCGGTAACTGATACCGTGTACACCCCGGTATCACTGCCAAACGCGCCAGCAGAAATATAATAGGTTCCCGTCGTCGGCACGGAAAATTCAAGCAAGCTGTTCAAAAAAACACCGCCATCGTCATCGAAAGTACCGGGAATCAGGCTGCCGCTGGCATCGTAGACGCCTTCCAGGGTGGTATCTACGGGTATCTCCGCCGATGTGGAATCACCTTCCAGGTCAATCCGAACTACCTGCCCGCCCTGCAGGCTTACCGCAAACCAGTCACGGTCACCGGATTGTTCTATCACCCCACTTGCTGATCCGTCGACAGCAACCGATCCGGCGATTGATGGTGTCTCGCCAAAATCATCGCCGCTTACCAGATTATTAACTGATAACAGATAGGTGCCGGTGTCGGTGTCGAATGCCCCGGCTGAAATATAGTAGGTCCCGGTAGTCGGTGCGCTGAAGACAACCGCGCTGTTTAATGAATCACTGCCGTCGTCATTACTTGTATTCTTCAGCTCGCCATTGGCATTATGGATACCCCGCAGAAAGGGATCCGGGAGTGTGCCAGCAAATGTATCATTGCCTTCTTGATCGATCTGGTAAGTCTCTCCTGCCTGCAAGCTGACCGCAAACCAATCTCGATCACTGGCTGACTCAATCTCGCCAACAACCCTGCCGCCGACGCTAATGGAGCCAGCCGTTGAAACGGTCTCGCCAAAATCGTCGCCATCGCCCACAACAGTAACCGACAACCGGTAAGTCCCGGTATCACTACCGAAAGCGCCGGCGGCAATATAATGAGTACCCGATGTTGACGGGCTAAAATCAATGGAGCTGTTGATCGAAAACCCGCCATCAGCATTGGTAGTGCCGAAGATCAGTTCGCCACTGGCATCATGAATCCCCCTGAGGAAGGGATCGAGGAGCGTGCCTGCCGACGTGGGACTGCCTTCCAGATCTATTCGGTAATTTTGTCCCGACTGCAGGTTGATGGAAAACCAGTCGTTATCCCCACCGCTATCTATTTCGCTGGAAACAGAACCGCCTACGCTAACAACATCCGTGGTACTGGTACTTGCAGGAATTGTATCGCTCAAAATTTGCTCCTTTGAGGAAAATCAGAAATACCAACCGTGAGAGTAACCTGCTAAATCCAAATCTTCATCAATTTTAACCGGGGAAATTGGAGTAGTTCATGCATAACATAGACTGCAACCTTCTTCTCTTGTACAAATTTGACTTAAACTAAATTAGGCTCGGGACCGTGTGGAAGTCCTGTGTTTCTTAATCTTGACTATGCCCCAGGCATGACTGCCGAGAGTCACCAGAGTAATGAGTACAAGCAGCCCTACCAGCAAGGCCATTCTGGATTCAAGAATCTGAAACGCGAACCCATGGATGACCGTGAATGTAAACGCGAGATAGGCGGATCGTTGCAGACGTTTCCACCAGCGGATGCCAATAAGCCTTATTGCCAGATCGCTCGACAAACTTAACAGCAAAATGAATAGCACGGCGATGATATATCCCAAAATAGCGCCCCATGAGTACAACTGAGATCGCAACTCGACTGCAGGTGGCAAGCTTGCCTGATTCACATAGAAGTCTATATAGGCTGAGTTCATTGACAATTCGTTAGCCAATATGAAATGAGCCAGACCAATTAACGCCGACCATATTCCAAGGTCCCGACGTATATAGAGATTATCCAGAGGTCTTCCAGTCTTAATGGCCTGCGCTGGACCAATCAGCAGGGTGTATGCCAGCAAAACCAGGCACAGCCATGCGCTAACGATGCTGAAACGATCTTCTATACCGGAAACGGGTCCGCTCACCGCTGCAATTGCAAACAGAATCAGGGTCAGTAAGGCGATGAACAGATGACGGCGAAGACGTTCCATAATCAAGATCCCATGCCGAACTCTACTCTCTCGATCGACTTTGGCTTACTGCAAACTGACAATACTGTTACTTCTGGGATAAACGAAGGATAAGAATAATTGAGGGTCAGGTCTATTTTGTTAGCGCTGGTCAATGAAGCAAGCTTATAGCGATGTTTATACCAGGTTGCAAAATCTGACCCGAAGGCCTCTGGCACCATCGCCTCCTTTTTTTAGTGAACCGAAAGGTGGAATTGCTCAGGTTTGCTACAGCTACCCTTTTGACCGTTTAACCTCTTCTTTTTAGTATGGAGATCACCTCAGACTACAATCGGCAACCTCAATTTGATGCAAAGCCTGACGTGTGTAGAAGGGTCTTCGATCTACATAGATGGTGCGGACGGGGAGACTTGAATATGATTCATAACTATCTGATATATATAATATTACTATGCATTATTTACTTCAGTGTTACTTTCAGTGTTACATTGGGCCAAAGTCACCGCTGTTTTCTTCACCATCTCGGAGTGTAATCGATAAGGAGCCTTAAGGTCATATATTCCCTAAGTCAGATCTTTTCAGCATTTCTCTAATGTCCGCTATGGGTTCAAGAGCAGACCCTCAGTTACTACTGATATTCACTCCAGCGACAGGCAACTGTCGGCCAGAAGCGGACGTTTTCAAACAGTGGTGGTATGTACGTCGTCAGAGCATATGGCACCACCAGAGCTAAATTCTAAGAGACACTTTTCTGCTCATGGGTTCTCCAGTTTAACCAGCTAATCGCAGGTTTTGTACTTTTCTTTGCATCAGCGTTCGGGATTTGAT
>PBTO01000027.1 GCA_002726595.1 Gammaproteobacteria bacterium
TACAGGCTTAAAAATCCCCCGGAGAGGACTTACAGTTTTCCACAGTAGAACCGGTAAAACACCGCCCCCATAAATGGAGACACCCCCGCATACCTAAAGGGCTGCAGAGGAGGCGTCAGTGCGACTTGTGGGGTAAAAGGCGTATGTTAACTTGTTGATATTAAAGGGAAATCCAGCGATAGAATCACTGGCTTCGAACCATCTGGTCGGGAGTTCGAATCTCTCCGGGCGTGCCAAACAACCTATTGATATAGAGTATTAATTTTCTAAACTCCTCTGGCGGCATATCCTTAGCATAGTTTTCTTGAGGGTTTGCCGCCTTTTATACATCCCACACATCAGTATTCTTTCCCGTGTGGGAGTAAATTTTTACTATTATTACCACAATTATCACACTCTCCGTGGATACTCATGCTACTTCTTTTAGGTCCAAGCTAAAATTTTTGAACATCTGCCCTCTGGTATACCATCCCAGCAAGTGATTGCCAAAACACTAAATCTGAGCACACGCACTTTGCAGTGAAGGCTAAAAAGGGAAAATGCAACTTATAAATGTATAGTTGATAAAATGCGATTAGAATTAGCCTTGGAGAACCTAAATGTTAAATTGCATCCAAAAGTGACCCACCATTTGCACTGAAAACTGACCCACCTAATCAACTAAAACAGCTAGTTATCTAGGAATACTTACTAGATCACTTTATTCTTGACACAATAACCTAAAAATAGTACAACGTAATAACCTAGCAATCAAACAACGTAATAACCTAGAAATAGCACGACAGAATAACCTAGTAAACGCACGAGAGCAGGAAAAGATAATGGCAAGCCCCTCGGAAAAACTGGCTAAATCCCTTGAAGCTCTAAAAGAGCTTCAGGATAGGGACATTGTCGCCGTCCGCTCCACTGATCTGAGCCGGACCCATAGCGAGCGGCTGCTAAAAAACGGCTTTTTACAGAAAGTAATGAAAGGCTGGTATGTCCCGTCCGACCCCGAAGAACAAAGGGGCGAGAGCACGGGATGGTATGTCTCGTTCTGGGATTTCTGCTCTGCCTACCTAGAGAAGCGTTTCGGCAATCAGTGGTGTCTCTCACCCGAGCAGTCTCTATTCCTCCATGTCGGAAATCGAACCGTGCCGCAGCAACTTCTAGTACGCGCTCCTAAAGGCGGCAACAAGCCAACTAACCTGCCGCACAAAACGTCGTTAATGGACGTAAAGCTTGCCCTACCAAAAGAAGAGCACCGCGAGCAGAGCGATAAATTACGCATCTTCACTCTACCGGCATCACTGGTATTTACCAGCCCCGGGCTGTTCCGACAGAACTCTACGGATGCACGCGCCGCACTGGCAATGATTCAGGATGCATCCGATGTTCTTGCCATCCTGCTAGATGGCGGCCATAGCAAAATTGCAGGCCGACTTGCAGGAGCATTCCGCAATATAGGCCGCGACAAAATCACCGACGAGGTCATCAAAACTATGAAATCTGCCGGTTATGACGTGCGGGAAAATGACCCGTTTGAAGAGCAAACCCCTTTCGTTGTAGGAACACGTGAGCCCTCCCCTTACGTCACACGTGTGAAATTGATGTGGCACGCCATGCGTGAGGAAGTAATAAATATCTTTCCCAAGGCTCCAAAAAAGAAAACAAACATCGCCGCTTATATAAAGCATGTCAAGGAAATCTATGTAACAGATGCCTATCACTCACTATCAATTGAAGGCTACCGGGTAAGCGCCGAACTAATTGAACGTGTACGATCCGGTGCATGGAACCCGGACAATAATGAAAAAGATCATGAGCAAACCAACGCACTGGCAGCTCGTGGCTATCATGAAGCATTCGAAGTAGTTACGCAGAGTGTAAGAAAAGTCCTTGATGGGCAGAATGCCGGAGAAGTAGCGGACAATGACCACTCCACGTGGTACCGCGAACTTTTTGCGNCGAGTATCACGGCAGGCATCCTCAAAGCCAGCGATCTGGCCGGATATAGAAACGGACCTATCTATATCCGCGGATCAAAGCACCCCCCACCTTCGCGCGAGGCGGTCAGAGACATGATGCCCCTGCTCTTTGAACTACTAAGAGAGGAAGCCAATCCGGCAGTTCGCATCGTGCTAGGACATTTCGTGTTTGTTTATATCCACCCTTACATCGATGGCAATGGCCGCATAGGCAGATTCCTGATGAATATCATGCTCGCATCAGGCGGCTATCCATGGACAATCATTCCCGTCCAAAAACGTGATGACTACATGCAATCACTGGAAGCAGCAAGCGTCCATCAGAATATTAAGCCCTTCACAGAATTCCTCGGAAACCTCGTCCGCGATAACATCGAAGGAAAGCCTGGACCGAAGGTTCCAGTGGACTAGAGCGGAGAACAATATGCCCCGGCAATCGACCAGCAACGCCAATAGTAGTGCGCCTAATCAAAACGAAAGCCAAACAGACCGCCGCTTTCCGTATCGTCTGACACCCTTGTTGAATTGCATTAAAATTCGACCTGGGAATTGCGGTCATAGTTGATCCAGGCAGATCCAATAGATTTAGGGATTTCCGACGTCTTTATGGGTCAATATTCAATATAAATATGTGGGGCTAATGGGTCAGTTTTCGATGCAAATCAACATGCCAGTACCTCAATGAGGTGTGGGGAGAATGCCAGTGGTTGCAAGGAGATTTCGGCGACGGAACTGACCAGGGAGCTGGCCGATGGCGTTAGTCTCGACTGAGCAGATGACGCGATGATAATTTTTTTTTGAGAGAATCACACCGTCGTCAAGCAGCTCCCGCCGGCAAGATTAAAATAATAGTTTTTATTCTGTACTGGGTGGTAGACTGCTACAAACTGCCTCGCCATAGGGGTTAAGGCAGCATTCTGAAGGATGGAGGTTTGAAATGCGGCGCAATATTCTCATTGTAAGTTCCATGTTTGCCCTTTTCGTAGTGCTCGGAGTGAGCGTGCTCAGCACTGAACATTCTGCAATAGCTCAGTCTCAGCTGAAAGCTCTAAGCGACACAGAATCCCTCGTGCCGATTTACGAGGTCGATGCCAACTGGCCTAAAGTCCCGTTGCCGAACAATTGGGTGATTGGCAATGTTATCGGTGTTGATGTGGATGAATTCGATAACATCTGGATGATTCATCGACCAGCAGCGCTAACAAACAACGAAATTCCTCTCTATCACAATCCGCCTACCGGTGTGGATTGCTGTATGCCAGCGCCACCGGTCCTGGTTTTCAATGCGGCAGGTGACTTAGTTAATTCATTCGGTCCGCTGGAGGCCGGAGGAGAATTTTGGCCAGATGCCGAGCATGGAATCTTCATCGATCATTTGAATAATGTCTGGGTTGGTGGTGGCGGTACCGGGGCCAGTAATGCCGACTCGGCAGTGTTTAAATTCGCCATCGACGGAACGCTATTGCAGACACTGGGGCGCAAAGGGGTGTTGCCTTACGATAGTAATTCGCGAGATACCTTTGGCGCGCCGGCTGACATCTGGGTAGAGGAAGAAGATGAAGAAATTTGGGTGGCAGACGGATATGGCAATCGCCGGGTAATTGTACTCGATTATGATACGGGTCGTTACAAGCGTCATTGGGGTGCCTATGGAAACGATCCAGTAGATGCACCAACGACATATGACCCCAGTGCGCCACCGCCTGATCAGTTTCGACCGCCAGTGCATTGTGTACTCATTTCCAACGATGAGTTTGTCTATATCTGTGACCGCGGCAATGATCGAATCCAGGTTTTTCGCAAGAATGGTGAATTTGTCTTTGAGCGTTTTATCGCCAAGAACACCACTTCAGCAGGTTCCGTATGGGATATAGAGTTTTCCAACGATGCGGAACAAAAATGGGTATTTCTCGTAGATGGTATCAACCATCGTGTGCGCATCCTGCGCCGTAGCGACTTGACCCAGGTAAGTGAATTTGGTCATCAGGGTCGTTGGGCTGGTGGTTTCTACGCTGCTCACAGTATTGGCATCGATTCACAGTCTAATCTTTACATAGGCGAGACCTGGGAAGGCAAGCGGGTGCAAAAGTTTGCCTACAAAGGTATGGGTTTACCTCAATAAAAAAAAAGAGGAATAATAGGGACAGATTCTTTTTTCCGCAGGAAAATAAATCTGTCCCTATTTACGCAGACCCCCTCAGTAGCTGCCATAATTCGCTCTGTCTGATCGGCATATCCACATGGCGAACACCATACTCGGCCAGTGCATTCACTACTGCATTGATGATGGCCGGTGGTGCACCGATCGCGCCGGCTTCGCCTGCGCCCTTAATGCCCAATGGATTGGTGGTGCAGGGTACTTCGTTGCGCTTGAAGCGGATCGACGGCAGGTCGTAGGCGCGTGGCATGGTGTAATCCATGAAGGTAGCGGACAGGAATTGCCCTGTCTCCGGTTCATATTGACAAGACTCTAACAGTGCCTGACCCAGACCCTGGGCAATGCCGCCGTGTACCTGACCTTTTAACAGCAGCGGGTTTATGGCCTTGCCGAAATCATCTACTACACAGTAGTCAACCACCTCGATAGCAGCTGTATCCATATCAATCTCGAGCTCACAGACATGTGTGCCATTTGGGTAGGTGGCGGTGGTGGGGGCGAACGTTTCCGCTTCGTCAAAACTCGCTCCGCCATCTGCCGGTGCGGCAGCCCGTGCCACACTCTGAAAGCTCTGGGTCACATCGGTGCCGACGATGCGGAATTCACCTGCATTGAATTCGATATCGGTCACTGCACTCTCCATCATTTCTGCCGCTTTGTGTTTAGCTGTTTCTATCAGTTTGAGTGCGGCGGCGGAAATTGCCGAGCCTCCGATGGGGACTGATCTGGAACCCATGGTCCCGCCGCCGCTTGCAATGCGATCGGAATCGCCCTGTACCATGGTAATCTCTTCAAAGCTTATGCCGAGCCGTTCCGATAAAATCTGGCGAAACGCCGTCTCATGTCCCTGCCCGTTCGACTGGGTGCCGATGTAAAGGGTTACATGACCATCGCCAGCGACTTCGAGTCGGGCTTCCTCGGGTGAGCCGCCCGAACATTGTTCAATATAGCTGGCTAAACCAATACCGCGTAGTTTTCCTCGTGCCCTGGCTGTTTCGCGCCGTGCTTCGAATTCACTCCAGGCTGACATCTCCAGCGCATCGTTCAGATTCTGCTGAAAATTACCGGAATCATAAGTTGCTCCCAGGGACGTTTCATAGGGCATTTCCTCGGGAGGAATGAAATTGCGGCGGCGAATTTCATCCGGCGACAAACCCAGGTCGTGGGCTGCTGCATCCAGTAAGCGCTCTATGGCATAAATGGCTTCGGGACGACCCGCACCACGGTAGGCATCCACCGGTGTGGTGTTGGTAAACACACCCTGAACCTGCACATGGGCGGCGGCAATCTTGTAGCAGCCGACCAGCATCGACACGCCGGCAGCGGTGGCCACGAAAGGAGAAAAATTGGACAGGTAGGCACCGAGATTGGCAATGGTGCTTACCTTCAGTCCGAGAATTTGCGCATTCTTATCCAGCGCCAGTTGCAATTGTGTTACGTGGTCGCGGCCATGATTGTCGCTGACGAAGGCTTCGTTGCGCTCGGAAATCCACTTTACCGGTCGCTGTAATTTGCGTGCCGCATACAGCGTGGTGACATACTCGGGAAACACAAAAATCTTCATGCCAAAACCGCCACCGACATCGGGGCAGAGCACATGAATATCTTTCTCCTCCATGCCAAAAATAGCAGTCGCCAGCAAGCGTCGCATGACATGGACTCCCTGGCAGGAAGCGTGTAACACCAGGCGTCCGGTTGCTGGCTCGATGTCCGCCAGGGCCCCCCGAGTCTCAATTGAGCTGGGCACGACCCGGTTGTTTATCAGTTCCAGTTCGATTATATGTTCAGCCCTATCCAGTGCCGCCGCCGCAGCCTCTCCATCGCCGGTTTCCCAGTCGAAGCAACGGTTCTGTGCCACCTGATTCCATACCTGTGGGGCATTGGCATGCATTGCCTGGTCGGTTCCAACCACCGCCGGCAGCGATTCATATTCCACCCACACTTGATCGGCCGCATCTTGCGCTTGTGGTCTGGTCTCGGCTACGACCATTGCTACTGCATCACCCACATGGCGCACCCTCTCCTCCGCCAGCGCCGGTCGTGGCGGCATCACACAGGATGATCCGTCGGCATTCTGCACCGGTGCCAGACACGGAACATTACCAATACTGTCTGCCTTAAGGTCTTCAACTGTGTAGATTGCAAGCACTCCGGGCAGGGTGAGAGCCTCCTGAGTGTCTATGGCAATAATCTTGGCGTGGGCATGGGGCGAGCGGACAAAGACTGCGTAGGTCTGGTCATCCTTGTTTACATCATCTATGTAGCATCCGTGTCCAGTGGTCAATCGCACATCTTCGACTCGTGTCGCTGGTTGACCTATTCCAAACTTCTGCATTGCATGTCCTCACCACTGTAGGTGGACAGTAGTTTCACCACGATAATATTACGCCAGGCTGTTTCCTGTCGCGACAGTGAAAGCTATCACAAAAACTATGGCGGGTCAGACTGAAGTAAAACCTCATCGCTGCTGCGCACAGACCAGCTATGCTAGAATCGTGGGGAAAGGGATTAATGACATGGAAATGAATTTTGAACATCGGATAGCGGCGAGTCGGGAGCAGGTGTGGACCGCACTCAATGATACCGACATATTAAAAGCTGCTATCACCGGTTGCAGTAGTATGGAAGCGACCGGAGAAAATAGTTTCAAAGCCCAGATCACCGCGAAGGTGGGGCCGGTAAAAGCGAAATTCACCTTCGATATCGCCCTGTCTGACATAGATCCCCCCAATGGTTACACAATCACTGCCGAGGGGCAGGGTGGTGCCGCCGGATTTGCCAAAGGTGGAGCGACGGTGTCGTTGCGGGAAGACGGCGCAGAAACCATTCTGGCTTACAGTGCCAAGGCTAACGTAGGTGGCAAGCTGGCCCAGTTGGGCGCGCGTCTGATCGACGGCGCCGCGCAGAAAATGGCCAATGAATTTTTTGTCAAATTCAGTGAGCTGGCGGCGGACCCGTCATCTATCGCTGTTGACCAGTCTGTCCCGGAGAAAGAATCGGGAATTCCTGCCTGGGCCTGGCTGGTTGGATTGCTGGCACTGACCGTACTGAGTTTGTTGAGTTTTGGCTAAAACTATCCTCTTTTTTTGCGATAAATTCCTCTCTGAATCAGTGTGAGGCTTGACGCGCGCTGAGCAATCTTTGACACTGTCTGACCATCTCGCCACCAAGAGCAGAACGGAGACATTAATGCCTATTGTCAATATGAATGTGAATGGAAATCCTGTAACTGGTGAAGTGGAGGGGCGCACCCTGCTGGTGCAGTTCCTGCGGGAAAATTTGGGCCTTACCGGCACCCATATCGGTTGCGACACCAGTCAATGCGGTTCCTGTGTCGTCCATGTAGATGGTAAGTCGGTTAAATCCTGCACCCTGTTGGCGGTGATGGCCGATGGCAGTGAGGTTACTACCATCGAAGGACTTGCCAATGGCGCCGAGCTTCATCCCATGCAGCAGGCCTTCATGGATAATCACGGATTGCAATGTGGATTTTGTACACCCGGCATGGTGATGAGCGCATTGGATATTGTTAATCGCAACGGTAACGAGCTGGACGAAAACACCGTGCGCAAGGAACTGGCGGGTAATATTTGTCGCTGCACTGGTTATCACAACATCGTCAAGTCGGTCACCGCTGGCGCCAAGGCGATGGGGGACTGATCATGGCAGAGAATGGTATTGGCGTCAGTGTACGCCGCAAAGAAGATAATCGTTTCCTGATTGGCAAAGGTAGATATACCGATGATATCAATGTCGCCGGCCAGACCTATGCCGCATTTGTTCGCTCGCCCCACGCTCACGCCACCATCAACGGCATCGACAAATCCGCCGCCGAAGCATCAGTCGGAGTGATTGCAGTGTTTACGGGTGATGATCTTGCGGCAGATGGCATTGGCCCGCTGATTTGTGGCGTCACAGTACCCAGCGACGACGGCGAACCTCACCGCGCACCAGCTCATCCGGCACTGGCCCAGGGCAAGGTGAATTATGTGGGCGATCACGTGGCAGTGGTGATTGCAGAAACTCAGGCGCAGGCCAGGGAAGGGGCGGAAAAAGTCGGCGTGGATTACACAGCTCTGCCCGCAGTGACCGATACCGGCAGCGCCGCCGATGACGGTCAGCCGCAAATCCATGACGTGGCACCGAACAATATGTGTTACAACTGGCCCTTTGGTGACAAGGATGCAGTGGAAGCGGCTTTCGCTTCAGCCCACAAGGTGTCAACTCTCGATCTGGTCAACAACAGAATGGTGACCAACCCGATGGAGCCGAGAGCAGCCCTGGCGGAATACAACGCAGGCACCGAAGAGATTACTCTGCACCTGACTACGCAAAATCCCCATGTGCATCGGTTGGTGATGTCGGCATTCAATCAACTCGCCCCGGAACACAAGTTAAGAATAGTCAGCCCCGATGTAGGTGGTGGTTTCGGTGCCAAGATTTTTGTCTATGCCGAGGAACTGGTGGTTGGTTGGTCTTGTCGCAAGGTCAACCGGCCGGTTAAGTGGACAGGGGATCGCACGGAGGCATTCCTTGCCGATGCCCATGGCCGCGATCATGTAGCGACAGCAGAAATGGCGCTGGATGAAAACGGCAAATTTCTGGCTATGCGGGTCATGACCAAGGCTAATCTGGGCGCCTATCTCTCGACATTTGCCACCATGGTGCCCAGCTATCTTTATGCTTTCTTGTTCGCCGGTCAGTACACCACGCCGCTCATTTACTCCGAGGTTAAGACAGTATTCACTAACACCGCGCCGGTTGATGCCAGCCGCGGCGCCGGGCGCCCGGAAGCGACTTATTTGCTGGAACGGCTGGTGGATGTGGCAGCGGCGGATATGGGTCTGGAGCCGGCCGAGATTCGGCGGCGAAATTTTATTCCCAAAGATGCCTTCCCCTACCAAACTCCGGTGGTGCAGTGCTATGACAGCGGTGACTACGAGACTGCACTCGATAAAGCCCTGGCGCTGGCCGATTACGATGGCTTTGCCGCCCGCGCCGAGGAGGCAAAATCACGTGGTCTGCGCCGTGGCATCGGTCTGTCTTCCTACGTGGAAGCCTGCGGCATAGCCCCGTCGGCAGCCGTGGGTCAACTGGGTGCTGGTGTGGGTTTGTGGGAGAGTGCCCAGGTACGTTTTAATCCCACCGGCAATGTGCAGGTATTTACTGGTACTCATTCCCATGGTCAGGGGCACGAAACTACCTTTGCTCAACTGGTGACGGAGCAATTGGGCGTGCCGATTGAAAATATCGAGGTGATTCACGGGGATACCGCGAAGACCCAGTTCGGCATGGGGACTTATGGTTCCCGCTCGCTGGCAGTTGGCGGGGTCGCTATCGCCAAGGCCTGCGAGAAGCTGATCGCCAAGGGCAAGAAGATTGCTGCCCACGCACTGGAAGCGGCCGAGGGAGATATCGAATTTGCCGATGGCAATTTCACCATCGCCGGGACTGATAAAGCGATGAATATTGCCGAAGTCGCATTCAATGCCTATGTACCCCATAGTTATCCTGAAGGTCTGGAACCCGGTTTCGATGAGAATGCCTTCTTCGATCCGATGAACTTCTCCTTCCCGGCCGGAACCCATATTTGCGAAGTGGAGGTCGATCCGGAAACCGGCGTGGTGGAAATAGTGAAGTACTCGGCGGTGGATGATTTTGGCAAGCTGATCAACCCGATGATAGTAGAAGGCCAGGTGCACGGCGGCATTGTCCATGGCATCGGTCAGGCACTGTTAGAGGTCTGTCGCTATGACAGTGAGGGTCAGTTAATAACCGCGACCTACATGGATTACGCCATGCCCCGGGCTGATAATGTGCCGAGTTTCGATGTGGACTATGCACCTACCGATCCGCCCCATAACCCACTCGGGGTAAAAGGCTGTGGTGAAGCAGGTGCCATTGGCGCACCGCCGGCGGTAATCAATGCCATAACAAACGCTCTTGGTGTGAAGCATATCGATATGCCAGCGACACCGGAAAATGTCTGGCGTGCTGCACAAGGCGCTGCCTGAATCTATTCGGAGAAATTAGACATGTACGAATTTTCATATTACAAATCTGGCAGCGTCGAAGATGCTGTAGAGGCCATGAATAAAGCCGAAGACGGTAAGTTTGTTGCCGGTGGCCAGACCATGTTGCCCACCATGAAGCACCGACTGGCCAGCCCCTCTGATGTTATAGACCTTGGGGGTATTGCAGAATTGTCCGGCATCAGTGTCGATGGCGATAGCGTCACCATCGGTGCCATGACCACCCATGCAGAGGTTGCAGCATCGGGCGATGTGCAGGCGATGATTCCCGCACTGGCGCAACTGGCCAGTGGTATTGGCGATCCTGCGGTACGCAATCAAGGCACGTTAGGCGGCTCTATTGCCAACAACGATCCTGCTGCGGATTATCCGGCCGCAGTAATCGCGCTGGGCGCCACTGTGAAAACTAATAAACGGGAAATAGCAGCGGACGATTTCTTTACCGGCATGTTCGAAACAGCGCTGGAGGATGATGAGTTGATTACTGCAGTCAGTTTTCCCAAAGCCGATAGCGCAGCCTACATGAAGTTTGAAAATCCGGCGTCGCGCTATGCCATCGTAGGTGTCTTTCTTGCGAAGACCGGATCGGCTGTGCGCGTTGGTGTCACCGGTGCTACGCCTTGCGCTCACCGTGGCATGCGACTGGAGGAAGCACTGAACAGCAACTTCTCCGCCGATGCTTGCGATGGAGTCGAGATTCCGGTGGAGAAAATGAACACCGATATTCATGCCAGTGCCGAGTATCGGGCGCATCTGGTCAAGGTGATGACCAAACGGGCGGTAGCTGCCTGCTCATAGATCACCAGGATTTAAATCCATGACCATCAAACTGCCTGAATCCATTGAGGATACGTTGACCCTGTTAAACCAGGGAGATTACATTGCCGATCGCAGTCTGGCGACTACGCTGTTCCTGGCATTGAAAATGGGCCGGCCACTGTTTCTGGAAGGCGAGGCCGGTGTGGGTAAAACGGAAATCGCCAAGGTACTCTCACAAGCTTTGGGTCGTCGCCTAGTTCGGCTGCAGTGTTATGAAGGTCTCGATGTCTCCTCGGCCGTGTATGAATGGAACTACTCTCGGCAGATGATCGAGATTCGCCTGGCAGAAGCGGCGGGCAATATAGATCGGGACCATCTATCGACCGATGTATTCTCCGCAGAGTTTCTCATCGAAAGGCCATTGTTGCAAGCCCTGCGCAAAGACGAAGCGGGTCCGCCGGTGCTTCTGATCGATGAACTGGATCGCACCGATGAACCCTTTGAGGCTTACCTGCTGGAGATTCTGTCCGATTATCAAATAAGCATTCCAGAAATAGGCACTATCAAGGCCGACCAGGCGCCGATAGTTATTATTACTTCGAACCGCACGCGTGAAATCCATGACGCGCTAAAACGCCGTTGCCTCTACCACTGGGTGGACTACCCTAATGCAGAGCGGGAACTGGAAATAGTTGCAGCCAAGCTCCCCGGTATCGATAAAACCCTGAGTGCGCAGGTTGTTGCCTTCGTGCAGGCCCTGCGCGAAGAAGACCTGTTCAAACTGCCCGGTATTGCCGAAACCCTGGACTGGGCAGATGCGCTCACCCAACTGGACCAGGTGGCTCTGGATAGTGATGCCATCGATAACACGCTGGGCGCGCTGTTGAAGTACCAGGACGATATCGCCCGGATTCGCGGCAGTGAAGCGGCGAAACTGCTGGATCAGGTCAAGGCGGAGGTGTCCGGCCTCAATGCCGTGGGTAGCTGAGCCAGTGACTACCCCGGAAGTGTCTGTGCCAGAAGGCCGTATCGCCGAAAACATCATGTATTTCGCGCGGCTGTTGCGCGCCGCAGGATTAGCTGTTGGCCCGGGCAAGGTGCTGGAGGCAATTACTGCCGTAAAAATTATCGGTGTGGGTGCACAGGACGATTTGTACTGGTGCCTGTTTTCCCAATTCGTCAATCGCTACGACCAGCGCAAACTGTTTGATCAGGCTTTCCATATTTTCTGGCGCAATCCCCGCATCATGGAAAAAATGATGGGTGCCATGTTGCCCACAATCCAAGTGGAACCGGAGGCAGAGCTTGAACAGATGAGTCGCCGACTGGCCGAGGCGATGAATCCTGCGAGTATTGAGAGCAGGGAGCAGGCCGCTCAGGAGCAGGTAGAACTCGATGCCAGTTTTACCTTTTCCTCAAGGGAAGTCTTGCAGGAGACGGATTTCGAAACAATGAGTGCCGAAGAAATTACCGCAGCAAAGCGCGCAATCGCAAAACTACGTTTGCCCATAATGGACGTGCCAACCCGACGCTTTCAGCGGGACGAACACGGCTCCCGGGTGGATATGCGCGCGACCCTGCGTGCGGCACTGCGATCTGTTGACTCGATTCCTCTGAAACTGAAAAAACCGCGGCGACGTCATCCACCGCTGGTCATGCTTTGCGATATTTCCGGATCGATGAGTCGCTACTCGCGCATGTTTCTGCATTTCATGCATGCCATTACCAACGACCGCGACCGAGTGCATGCCTTCGTGTTCGCCACGCGCCTGACCAATATAACCCGCCACCTGCGTCATCGGGACGTCGATGTGGCACTGGATAATGTCGCCGGGGCAGTGGATGACTGGTCAGGTGGCACCCGCATCGGTAGCTGCCTTAAGGAATTTAACAACAACTGGTCCAGAAGGGTTCTGGGGCAGGGGGCAATTACGCTGATCCTGTCCGATGGCCTGGACCGGGAAGCGGCGGAAGGGCTGAGCTGGCAGATGGAAAGATTGAGCAAATCAACCCGGAGACTGATCTGGATTAATCCCTTACTGCGTTACGAAGGTTTCGAACCGAAGGCAACCGGCATCCGCGCTATGCTGCCCCATGTGGATGACTTTCGCACCAGCCACAATCTGAGTAGCCTGGAGGAATTAACCAGCGTGTTAAGTCATCGACAGGCGAGGTCGGTTGGCAAAATGCCGAACAGAGAATCGGCGATTTAATTGGCGTGAATCAGGTAACTCAAGTCAGCTATTGTAGTAGTAATCCGATTCTACTATTCTTTCTTCCTTTCATTCCTTTACGTTTATCGAAACTGTAGTGAGATATATGCTTAACGAAACAGAAATTCGGGAACTGGTAGCCGAGCACGGGTCCCGCGTCAATGAAGGCCGCTCCATTCATCAACTCATCGATGAGGGAGAAATACCGCGGCTTGCCGGTTGCACCGTACTGCAGGGCAAGGTATCGGATTCGGTTTTCGGCGAGGCCTTGACCAGTGCCTCAGGCGTGCCCATTCGACTCATGTTTCGCAACAATCGCATCTCAACCCATGATGTAAATCGAGGCTCAATTCCATTTAAAGATCAGGTGCTGGCGAGTAATCACGATTACATGTTGAGCCTGGTTNAAGATGTACTTGGGACTTCCCAGTTTGACGTGCCCGGCCTGGCACCCAGTTCTACCGTCATTCCGGCGGAAAACCTGCAACTGGTAAAGCTGGAAAATGTGTTGCGCCTGTATATGGCCGCAAGCTCCACATCAACTTCTTTATATCAGCATTGGTTAAAGGCAAAAGAAGAGGGACAACAAGTCATGGTCTATGCAGGCCATGAGCTTGTAGTTGAAGATTTGCAGCCAAATGGCTTACTGCCTTATTTGATGGACACGCCAAGTACCAAGGAGGCAGTAGATGTAACTATCGATGCCCAGTATCTTGTTGACCAGGGAATTTGCAGCAAGCGTCAGTACAAGCAGATACGAAACTCCTCGCTGATGGCTTTTGGTATGGTTTNACAACACCTATCCAGCAAGGGGATGGTTCTGGTAGATACCAAGACCGAGCACGGTATTAATGGCCGTGGGGAGATCGTCGCAGCAGATGAGCTTTATACGATGGATTCATCTCGCTTCTGGAAACTGGATGACAATGGCCAGCTTATAAAACGGGAAGGTAAACCTGTCTCATTTTCCAAGGAATTTGCCCGCGGTATGGTCACGGAGCAGAACCAGCAGTTTTCAACAGAGCAAGCTAGTGAAATTGCAGTGCGTTATATTGAAGGATTGCAGCACTTAACCGGTAGCCCATTCGAGCCCGATCTGCGGGAAAGAGACCAGCGCATTGTTGAGTCTACCGAGTTAGTGCTGGATAGCTTGCTTTAGAGACACACAACAGACTACTGAGGAATAAATCTGCGCTGATAGACTGGCGAAAAATCAGACTATCGGGAGGCCTGCATGAACCGAATTACTGTTATTTTAGTCGCCGCCCTGGCTGTATCGTCGCTGCAGACGGCTTGCACACCCGATACGCCACGCGCGATCGATTCTGTAACCCTGGCCGATTATCAAAGAGCTGAGAATTTTCTTTCCGCAAATACCTCGGACCTGGTAAATGGCACTGTTCTGGCCTTGCACTGGCAGAACGATAACAGTTTGATCTATCGCCAATCGAGTGCCGTTGGCCCCCAGTATATCCATGTCGATCCCTTCGTTGGGACTAAAGAGCCCCTGTTAGATACCATACGCCTGGCTGGCCAGTTGGCCGTATTTTCTGAAGATGAGGTCGATGGGCAGGATTTAAATCTGGCTTCTTTGGAATTGCTCTCCAATGGAACCGAGCTGGAATTTCAATTCGATGGTGATCGCTTTGTTCTCGATCTGAACAACTACGCCGTTAATGAACTGGAAGACAGATCAGAGCGCAGGGAGTACCTGTCGCCAGATGGTAATCGAGCCGCCTTTATTGAGGAGCATAATCTCTGGCTAAGGGAGTTAGGATCTAACCAGATTACCCAGTTAACTTTCGATGGTGTGAAGGATTACGGTTACGCGACGAACAATGCAGGTTGGGTAAAAAATGATCGGCCGGTATTACTCTGGTCTCCGGATTCATCGAAAATCGCGACTTTCAGGCATGACGGGAGAAATGTGCGTGAAATGTATCTTTATAATACTCAGGTTGGCCATTCGGAACTGGAAGCCTGGAAATATCCGCTTGCTGGGGATGAAAATATTTTTCAGATAGAGCGGGTGGTCATACACCTTGATCCCGAACCCCGGCTGGTCAGGTTAAATATGCCACCTGACCCCCATAGATCGACCATTAGCGATCACATCGCAGGCCGTGGCGGAGTATTGCTCGATGTGGAATGGAGTGAGGACGGTGCACAACTGGCATTTGTATCCTCCTCCCGTGATCACAAGGTAGCCGAGCTGCGCATTGCGGATCCGTTTTCCGGTGCGGTGCGCACGGTATTCAGGGAGGAGACCGAAACTTACTATGAGTCGGGTAGTGGCACTGTTAACTGGCGCGTGCTGCATGACAGCAACGAATTCCTCTGGTTTTCAGAGCAGGATAACTGGGGTCATATTTATCTGCATGACCTTACAAGCGGCGAACTGAAGCAGCAGATTACTTCAGGCAACTGGAACGTGCTGCAGATCCAACATGTGGATGTGCAGAATCGACAGGTTTATTTTCTGGGTTCGAATCGGGAGCCAGGTGATCCCTACTATCGATATCTGTACAGAATCAACATGGATAGCACCGGACTGGTGAACCTCACGCCGGAGCTGGCAGACCATTCCATTAACTGGTCAGAGGACCACATAGTTTTCACTGACATCTATTCCACCCCTGTTACCCCACCGGTAGCCGTGTTGCGCGATACACTGGGACAACAGTTGATCGAGCTTGAGCAGGCAGATATATCTGGACTGCTGGCCAACGGCTGGATAGCGCCGCAACCGTTCACCGTGAAAGCGCGAGATCAGCTGACCGACCTTTACGGGCTGATGTACAAACCTTCCAATTTCGATGCCAGCAATAGCTACCCGATATTGAACTATCTCTATCCTGGCCCCCAGTCCGGCAGTGTGGGTAGCCGCTCGTTTCGGCCATCACGAGGTGATAAGCAGGCACTGGCAGAACTGGGATTCATCGTGGTGGAAGTAGATGCTATGGGAACGCCCGGCAGATCAAAATCATTTCACGATGCCTACTATGGGGATATGGGAGATAACGGATTGCCGGATCAGGTGACGATGATCCGCCAGTTGGCTGCACAGAATCCCTGGATGGATCTGGATCGGGTCGGGATATGGGGCCACTCCGGCGGCGGATTTGCCTCTACCGCAGGCATCTTGCGCTATCCGGATTTCTACAAGGTCGCGGTCTCAGGTGCAGGGAACCATGACAACCGTAACTACGAAGATGATTGGGCAGAGAAATGGCAGGGTTTGCTGGTAACCTATCCTGAGACCAATCCGGCGGCAGTGGGCAGCGAGCAAGAGGTGGTGGTCTCCACTAATTACGACAACCAGGCAAACCAGTTATTGGCTGAGAATCTGCAGGGCAAACTGCTGCTTGCTCATGGCATGATGGATACCAACGTGCATCCCACCAGTACATTGCTGGTTGTGGATGCGTTGATAAAGGCCGACAAGGATTTTGATATGGTAGTGTTGCCGAACGCAGGTCATGGATTCGGTAACTCACGGTTCTTTATGAGAAAACGCTGGGACTATTTTGTGCGCCACCTAAAAGGCGTCGAGCCTCCGGGCGATTTTGTTTTTTCCGATAATATTCGTTAGTTGACCGAGGCAGGACCAATGCCACCTAAAGACAGTTTGCATTAGCACAAGCTGTGAATTAAGCTATCGCGCTATTGTCATATAGTCAGCGAGCAGTCGTATTCCCGGGAGATTTAGATGAGTAAGTTTATCAATTTACTTAAGATAAGTGTGTTGCTATTAGTCGCACTCACCACAAAGTCACTATTGGCGGCCGATAATTTCAGCACTCCGCAAACCGACTTTGGCGTGCCCGATGTGCAGGGCGTGTGGAGTTATGCAACGCGCACCTCACTGGAGCGACCAGAAGCCTACAACGGAGTTTTGGAAGTCGATGAAGAAGTCATGCTCAAGACAATGACANCCACGCCTGATTATATTGCGTTTCTGGAGTCAAACGGGGCGGAAGCACCAGGACCGGACAATGTTGGAGGGTACAATGGTTTCTGGATCACTCCAGGTGATGCCCTTGCCTCCATGAATGGGAAATATCGCTCTTCCATAATTGTGCAACCAGAGGATGGTCAGATTCCGTGGAAGGAAGAAGGCCAGCGTATTCGGCGAGAGCAGCGTAGCGGTCGTCCAATGGGACTGGGGGAGAGTGATGGGCCAGAAGGGCGCACCCTTTCCGATCGCTGTCTAATGAGCTTTGCCTCCACCGCGCCTTTCTTAAGTAGCCTGTACAATAATCATATGCAAATTGTACAGTCGCCAACACATGTCGTGCTGTTGGCTGAGATGGTACACAACGCCCGTGTGGTAAAAATCGATCAAAATCATAGAGATTTGCCATTCGAACAATGGCTGGGTGATTCCATTGGTTACTACGAAGGCGATTCCCTGGTGGTGGAAACACGGAACTTCCATCAGCTTCAAATAGACAAGGAAAACCTTACCTCGAGCAATATGAAACTAATTGAGCGGTTTACCCGTGTTGCGGATGACAAGCTGCATTATTCATTCACTATCGAGGATCCGGAATTATATTCAGCGCCATGGACTGGCGAGTTGCCAATGTATACAGGCGAAAACCTGTATGAATACGCCTGTCATGAAGGTAACTATGCCTTGCCAGCCATATTGGCAGGAGCGCGCCGCCAGGAAATGGAAGCCGCGGAGCAATAGGAAAGACCTGACCCTGAAACTTGATTTACACCGGTGCTTCCAATTCTGCGGTGTGAAAAGGCTGCAGATTATCAATAGCGTCCAAAGCCTGTCTGTTTACATCCCATTTGAACTGGCGGATCACCGTTCGATCTGGCGTAAAGTCGACAACGGTAAAGCCATGCTCTTCCAGCGGAGCAGCCTGCTCTATTAGATCCAGATGTGCGGAAGGTAATGCACGAATTCCCCTGACAACGGACGGAAAACCGCCTATCGAGGTGCCGATGGGCCCACTCAGGACAGTCGTGACCGGGTTAGCGGATAAATCAAGGTTACCAGAGCGTTGAATTTCGCCCATTCCGATGGCGTGGAGATCGCCGCTTATTACCAGTGGCGTTCGGTGCTGCATTTCCGAGAGTGACTGCATCAGTCGGTCGTGCTGGTCTAGCCATCCCACACGCCAGTGCGGTTTTGGAATACGCGTCGTCAGAGTGCCGGTTTCGGGATCCAGCACATCGGGATACCACTCACCCCACTTACCAGCACTCCACCCCGGGGGATTGGACGGCACGTGCACGAGATGACGGGTATCACGTGAAGCAGTGCGGTTATTCAGCCACTGCTCGACCGCACGGTCAATGAAGACAGCATTTAGGTCGCCGACGTTCAGCGTGCGTCTGACATCGTACATAAGAATCTCAGCCAGTTGGCCATAGCGCAGTGTACCGAAACTCTCTGATAAATCCCCCCGCTCGCTGCGCGTTGACCAGGGCAGACCGGCAGGACGTGTCTGGTCTGCAAGAAATTCAGGGTAATAAAGCTGCTGAGTAGCCCGTGCAAGTTCCAGTTGGAACCATGGAACCGGGTAGGAAAGTGGAGAATCGTTTTCCCAGTGATCATGATCATCCTGCAAGAAGAAGACCGGGGTAGAGCGGAAGTCGGTGCCATATACCGGTACGATTTGTGGCCCGGCGGCCATCTTCAATGCCGCCTCGTTACTACCACCGAAGACGCGGCCCTGGAAATCGAAATTAGACTGTCGGCCACGTGCGCTCAAGCCACCGGGATTATCCCCTTGCCACGTATGCAGATCCCAGTAGATATGATCACCGTTGGCAATCACCGCATCGGGTGCGAACGAGAGACCCCGTCGCAACAGACGATTACGAATCTCTGTGGGCAGGTTTCCCCTGCGATCACCAATTCCGGTATAGCTGCCTTGAGGGCCGCCGGCGCAGGTATAGATCAGTATGCGCGCCTGTTCCGGATTCTGGTCTGGCGCGGGGAAAGTAGCGAGCGGCCAGGATTCACAAAGCGAGGCACCATTCCCGTCAGACAGTGATAGTTGATAACGCACGGACGGTGTCAGTTCTTCAGCATAAAATTGCCAGAATTCACCCAGGGTGTCATTCATCCGCCCCTCGACCCGCCGCGTTACACCGCCGCCTTCGATACGGAGTTGGGGTGGTGTAGCCAGAGGGTGCTGCATTGAGGTCTTCAGCAGCATGCGGGTGTCGCTTACCGTCGGCAACAAATGGCGCACTGCACCTGCATCCCAGTTGTCCTGAACCGGGGATGCGAGCTGTTGCGCAGCCATTTCCTGCAATGGCCAACTGCCCAAAAGTGCTGCTGCCATGCCGCCGGCAGTACCTGCCAGAAACTTCCTGCGATCGATTGCCGGCCCAGTCCGGTAGCCTCGACCAGGAGATTGACCACGCTTCATTGCTGCGCTTGATAGGCTATTGTTACGAACAAACTTTCTGCGGTTCATTTCACTTCTCTCACATATCTGGTAATGGGTGATAAAAATTTAGCTGTTGTTATCGATCGGTCAACTTCGGGCCCAAAGTATATTATTACTGCAGATTATTATTGCAAAACAGTTATCTCAGGCCAGCACAGAATCATTCGGTCAGGAGCAGACTCATCTCCAAGTCTATGATTAATTCGATCAATCCTTACGCATTAGTTTAAAAATTGCAAGGTGGCGCGCATCACCATGAACCAAAACACGAAAGTAGTAGTCACTCAACCCTGCATATGAAACTAAAACAGTCTCGTGCGCCACCCGTGCCCACCTGACCTGCCGCTTCTTCGTGCACGCATCCTTGAATGCAATACAGACCGCTTGTCTGCTAACCAGTCTTCTCTTCCCACAGTAGGATCAAGGCCTTTATTTCGTCGCCGGTTCTCTTCTGTAGTACGATACCGGCAAAACTCATTATAAGAACTAATTTCTGTTTCAAGTTCCTGGATAATTATTTCTACATAGATGGCATCATCCAGAAAGCCTATGCCGGGTACATGGTCAGGGATGAGATCGTTCGGGTCACAAAAATAGGCCAAAGCACTCAGAATTGCATTTCGCTCCTTTTCATCTAATTCCCACTCCTTGTCACTTACCATGTTAATCAACATCTCCAGCTTTAAAAGTCTCTCCTCAATGAATGCTGGCAAGTCTGCTCCCCTCGCTTCCTCAACCATCTTCATTGCGGCTGCTTCAACCTGTTTGGCGCTTTCTTCATTTTCAAGTGCTGCTTTGGCTTTACCGACGATGTCTTCAAAGTGCTTCAAATCATCATTGCTAAGTGTGAAAGTTATATCGATAGACATGTTTAATTATCCTGGTTCGTTTGAATTTCTTATTGATGCCTTAACTTCTGGTCAACTAGTGTCATTCTGTTCAGTGCCGCTAGAATCTAGTGCAATTTCCCACGATATTAACGGAAAACGTTTCCGCGGAAACGTTTTTTAGCCTTTGGCCCTAAACTCACAGTTGAAAGCCGCCAGTCAAACAGTCCCCCGAATTTCATGGGTAATGATTTTTCTTAACGTCTGTTCCACTTTGATTGTTGAATTGCACTGAAAACTGACCCAGAGTTTGCAGCGATACTTGACCCGGACAGATCGAGTATTTTCAGGGTTCTCAGGCATTATTCATGGGTCAAATTTCGATGCAAATATTCGGGGATAATGGGTCAAATTTGGATGCAATTTAACAGCTTGCA
>PBTO01000028.1 GCA_002726595.1 Gammaproteobacteria bacterium
ATGCTGCTGATTGGCAAAATTTTTCTGCGAGTTACCATGACTGCAATCAATCATGATGTTTTCCGCCAGCGCCGCCTTCTTTAGCTCCTTCTCGCACGCGGCAACGCTCTCAGAATCGAAATTTGGTACTTTTCCCCCGCGCAATATCACATGACAGTGGGGGTTGCCATTGGTGCGAAATACCGCGACTTTACCCGCTTCGGTTATGCTGATAAAACTATTATTGGCAGATGCTGATCGAATCGCGTTCACTGCCACCATAAGGCTACCGTCGACATTGTTTTTGAAACCAATAGCCGAGGAGATACCACTGGCCAGTTTTCGATGTGTTGGCGACTCGGTGGTTCTCGCGCCGATGGCGGTCCAGGTCACCAGATCCTGAAGATACTGTGGTGAAATCAGATCCAGCGCTTCCACTGCAATCGGCAAACCGATTTCGGCGATATCCAGCATCAATTGGCGACCGAGTCGAATACCATGATCGATACGATGACTGCCATCCAGGTGAGGATCATAGATCAGTCCTTCCCAGCCAACCGATGTCCTGGGTTTCTCGAAATACACACGCATCAGAATCAGCAGATCCTCGGCCAGTTCATCCGCCAGAGATTTTAGTTTTCGCGCATACTCAAGCGCTTCTTCGGTGTTATGAATCGAGCATGGCCCCACCACCACAATCAGGCGGGAATCCAGTCTGTCCAGAACTCCCTTGACATGCTTGTGCCCTGCCAACACGGATTCCAGAGCCTTGCCCGCCAACAGCAATTCATCTTTCAAGGCACCGGGTGCCGGCAATTCCTCGAAGTCGATAATATGCAGATTATCTATCGATTTAACTCTCTCAACCATTTCAAATACTCCAGGGTACCTCTGCTACTTGTGGTGCCCTTGATACAAGGAGTGCGATTCTACATAAATGTTTACAGTTTTGTCAGATTTAGTTAAATTTCGCTCCCATTGAATTGAGAATCCTCCCGTGCCTAAAGCCAGCGAATTGAAAAAAGGTATGATCATCGATATGAATGGTATACCCCACATCGTCAAACAACTTGAAGCCAGGAGTCCTTCTTCAAGAGGTGCTTCCACATTGTACAAGGTTCGCTTCAATAATTTACAAAGCCACCAGAAGCTAGATTCATCATTCAAGGGCGATGATATGTTAAAGGAAGCGGATTGCAGACGGGTTGGTGTGCAGTATTCCTATCTTGATGGTGATACCTACTACTTTATGAACATGGAAGATTATAGCCAGTATGGAATGAACAGCGACCAGCTGGAGGGCCAGACAGAGTATCTGGTCGAGCAACTGGAAGGAATTATCGCGCTCATTATGGATGACAATTTGCTTGGGATAGAATTACCCCAGTCAGTAAATCTTTCCATAGTGGATACCCCTCCTGCCATCACGGGTTCATCGGCGACCAACCGGAACAAAACTGCCACTCTGTCCACCGGCCTTGAGGTCCAGGTACCTGAATATCTGGAACCGGGTGAGATAATTAAGGTAAATACAGTGACCGGGAAGTTTATGTCCCGCGCGTGATACGCGCCGGATCATTAAGCGTTAGCTACCTTGTCAGAGCAGGCACGGGCATTACACAGGTATAAATCCACCTGTTTTCAAGTAGTGAATTACATGATCGATAAGGACATTGTTGCGCATCATTAACGAGTGGGTTACGGGTAAAACAAGGTGCTGATTCATACCTTCAACCCGAGTGCTCTCCACCGAAACAATAGTGTCATCCGGCCCCGGTATGAAAAGAGAAAACAGGGGAAATATGCTGGTAGTTCCGGCGATAATGCCCAGATCGAAACCCACCGGGCCTAACTTCGGCACAATTGTGCCCTTAACCGCTCCAAGCTCCACGCCGGCAGGCCCGATTACAAATCTGAATCCTGGTATCAAGATCAGGCAATCGACCAGTTCACTACCTTGATTCGGTGGCCCCAGCATCACCACGTGTCCCAGACCAAGCAGAGAATGTTCATCCAGATAGGCTCGAACCAATATGCCGCCCAACGAATGTGTAACAAAATGGATTTTTTCCGGTGACCTGGTCCCGCACCGTTCCAGACCACGACTCACTGCATCTTCAGCCAGCGTAGAAATCCCATGGCGACGGGAAGGATAACTTACATTGGCAACTGAATAACCGGCCCGCTGCAGCTTGTTCTCCAACTCCCCCATCGAATTTGAAACCCGTGCCAAGCCATGTAACAGTACAACACACTCATCCTGAGCAAAACCTGGCTGAGGAATTATTAGCAGCAGGAGAAGTAAAAAGTACTTGGTCATAGGTGAGTTAATCTGCTGCAAGCGGAGACTGACAACTCCAGCAAATCTCAAAATTACCGCCATTGGATTCCTGGCATGTGGAACAAATCCAGTCTGCCTGGGTAGTTTCATTCTCTTGCTGAATTTTCCGGATAAGTGCCTCGGCTCCGGCAAAGTCTGCTGGATCTACTACCCAGACCTCAGGCATGCATTCAGTAACAGGTATTTCTCCTGCTACGGAATAAAGCTGTTCATTTTTAACCATTGCAGGCATAGCGTTGTTTTCCAGCACATTTTTGATATGCCATGCCATTGCTACGCTTTCTGTAGAAAAGACTCGTTTCATTTAAAATTCAAACTGATCCCCCGGTCACTTTTGTCCGCGATACCTGACCCAACAATGCCTAATTTTAGACCCCTTCGTCAAGTCTATCGATCCCACTCAACGCGTAACATGCCTGAGGCGCATACCGGTTCCGAACAGGGCAACGAGATAAATAGCGAGCCCACCCACAGTGAGTATGCCCAGCTGGGCGACTCTCTGCCACCCGCTCCACTGCAACCAGTCCTGCCAGTCACCGGCATAAAAAATCAGGAAAACTGCCATGCATGCATTGGCAACAATAATCCGCAGCATAAATCGCAACCAGCCAGAGTGGAAATGGTAAACCCCGTCTCGCCACAGTCCAGCAAACAGCAAACCCGCATTCACAAACGCAGCCAGACTTGTAGCCAGTGCCAGGCCTACATAGGCTAAATCGAGCACAAAAACCAATAAAATATTCAAAACCATATTGGTACACATCGCGATAATTCCGATTCGAACCGGCGTTTTGGTGTCCTGTCGGGCATAGAATCCAGGCGCGAAAATCTTAATGGCCATGAATGCAATCAGGCCAAAGGCATAAGCCTGCAAGCTGCTGGTCACACGAATCACATCCGTAGCCGAGAAATTATCGTTCTGGAACAGGGTTACCAAAAGTGGCTCGGCAATCACCATCAGTGCCAGGGTCGCCGGAACGGCTATCAGGCAAACCAACCTGAATGCCCAGTCCAGGGTCTGGCCAAAATCATCCAGCGAAGCTTCGGCGTGTTTGCGTGAAAGACTGGGCAGGACAACAGTTGCGATAGCTATACCAAAAATGCCCAATGGCAGTTCCATCAGCCGATCTGAGAAATACAGCCAGGACACACTACTGGAAACCAGCAGGGAGGCGATGAACGTGTCCAGTAGCAAATTAATCTGACTCACCGACACACCAAACAGAGCCGGTATCATCAGCGTCTTTACCCGCTGTACACCCTCATGGAACTTGCCTGTTTTAGGCCGGGGCAGTAAGCGAATTTGCACCAGGAAGGGTAATTGAAATAGCAATTGACCCACTCCGGCTATGAGGACACCCCAAGCCAGGGCCAACTCAGGGGTAGACATATAGGGGCTGAGAAAGACAGCAGAGGTAATCAGAGAAACATTCAGTAGCGCCGGTGTCAGCGCAGGAATGGCAAATCGGTCGTAGCTGTTTAAGATTGAACCGCAGAACGCGGTCAAAGAAACCAGCATCAAGTAGGGAAAGGTGATGCGAAACATCTCGATGAAAAGTTCAAACTTGGCGGGTTCGTCAGTAAAACCGTAGGCCAAAGGGACTGCAAGCAAAGGCGCAGCCACAACAACGATCGCGGTAACTACGAACAGGATGCTCGAGAGACTACCAGCCACATAGTTAACCAGTTGCTGTACTTCGGCCAGTGACTTGGTGGCTCGGTATTCTGACAATACCGGCACGAAAGCCTGATTAAATGCTCCCTCGGCAAATAGTCTACGCAGAAAATTGGGAATTTTATTGGCCAGGAAGAAGGCGTCTGCTCCATCGCCGGGCCCGAAAATCCTCGCGATAACCACGTCGCGCAGTAACCCCAATACACGGGATACAGTGGTCATCGATCCGGTGACACCACTGGCTTTCAATAAACCAAGCCGTTCTGCCTGGGGCTGCTCCGCCGGATCAGCGTCTAAGTTTCTGGCTGCCATGTGTTTTTAGACTGGATTTCCCTGTATAGGTATATCAGGTTATCGGTAATCGAGCGCAAGTGTTAATCGCCTTAAATGACCATTGTAACGTGGCACAAAGAGCCGAGGAAGCTACGACGCCCGGCCCTATTGACATCAAGCAATGAAAACGGCATAGTGTCGCGTCTTAAATTTTGGGATCGATTTGCTTCATTCCAGAGTCTGAAATATTAACATCGCGAAAAAAATGTGCTATTGAAATAGCAAAGAGGAGTTACATTGGCCAATTCTCTACAGGCTCGCAAACGAGCACGGCAGGGTGAAAACAGACGTCGTCATAATGCGAGTTTCAAATCTATGGTTCGAACTTACGTTAAGAAGGTTGAAGCCGCAATAAATGATGGTGACCAGGGCCAGGCCAGTGCCGCGTACAAGGAAGCTGTCCCGGTAATAGACCGGATGGCCGACAAGGGGATCATACATAAGAACAAGGCGGCAAGACTCAAAAGCAGACTCAACACGCGAACCAAAAACATGTGAGCAGCGACCTAAATCCAGCATCAAAAAACCGACTTGAAGTCGGTTTTTTTTGTATCCCGATTACCGTTTTACAAAACTGAAATTGGCATAAATTGTCGATGGAAGAGCCTGGGCCTGAAGGTCGTCTTCGCAAGCGAGGAATATCCGTGTTATGAAACCAATACAAGATTGTCCCGGTGTATCACTTCTTCCTCACCGGCGTAGCCTAACAATTGTTCGATTTTGCTACTGCTTACACCTTTCAACTTGCTGACTTCCAGATAATCATAATTTACCAGACCGCGCGCCACCTCCGCGCCACTCTCATCCAGACAAGCTACCACATCGCCACGGGCAAATTGACCCGCAACACCTTTTATTCCCACCGCCAGCAAGCTCTTACCCTCATGCTGCAACACGTTAACGGCACCGGAATCCAGTTTGAGTGTACCCCGTAGAACCAACTGGCCTGCCAACCATTGTTTTCTTGCTGCAACGGGCTCGCTATCGGCAACCAGCAGTGTGCCGATCTCATCCCCTGCGCGCAGTCTGAGCAGGATATCCTTTACAGCGCCGTTGGCAATTATCGTGCTGGTTCCCGACCGGTCAGCTAATCTGGCAGCAGAAAGTTTAGTCTGCATACCACCCCGCCCCAAACTGCTGCCTGTTCCGGCCAATTTAATCAGTTCACTATCACTGGCTGAACCCAGGGGAATCAATTCAGCGTCACTATTGAGCCTCGGATCTGCACTATAGAGTCCATCCTGGTCCGTGAGCACCACCATTACGTCGGCATTGATCAGGTTCGCAACCAGAGCAGCCAGGGTGTCATTGTCACCGAAACACAATTCGCTTGTCGCCACCGTGTCATTTTCATTCACTACCGGTACCACTGCCATTTGCAACAGCGTAGCCAGTGTGCTGCGTGCATTGAGATAACGAGTTCGGTCTGAAAGATCTTCATGGCTGAGCAGGATCTGCGCTGCATGAACCCCATGTCGCATGAAGCAACTCTCATAGGCCTGCACCAGGCCCATCTGGCCGACTGCCGCCGCCGCCTGCTGCAAATGAACTTCCTTCGGTCTGGCTTGNAATCCCAGACGAGCTACCCCTTCAGCAACAGCGCCAGATGAAACCAGCACCAGTTGCACACCGGTTTGTTGCATTACCACCAACTGCTCTGCCCAGTGTGCAATTGCAGCTTTGTCGAGACCAAGACCGTTATTGGTAACCAGTGAACTGCCGACTTTGATCACCCAGCGACTTGCATTCTTGATTCTCTCACGCATTAAATTCTTCCCTAGCCTGCTTTGACTTTCGATCCTCTGAACGATCAATACTACGACGAATTTCGAATGCCATATCTCGCTCATTGTCCAGTTCGGCTGCGGCATAGTCTTTGTCTTCAGCCAGTCTGACCTGATGTTGCTCAACAGCTTGCATCAGTTTTTCACACAAGTTATGACAGCCCTGCCCGTTTATGGCAGCAATCTCGTGGATTGCTCCCTGCCAACCCAATTCTGTTTGCAAACGAACTATTAATTCAGTTTGCTTGGCATCATTGAGCAAATCAATTTTGTTGAGCACCAACCAGCGCTCCTTACTGGCGAGGCCTGGACTGAACTTTTCCAGTTCCTCTGCTATTTTGCTCGCATTTTCGATCGGATCACTACCATCCACAGGGAGTGCATCAATCAGGTGTAATAACAGCCGCGTTCTGGATAAGTGCTTTAAGAACCTGAATCCCAGGCCCGATCCCTCCGATGCACCTTCAATCAAGCCCGGGATATCCGCCATCACAAAACTGCGTTCCATGCCCATACTCACCACTCCAAGACTGGGGACCAGAGTAGTAAAGGGATAGTCAGCCACCTTCGGGCGGGCAGAAGACACGGCTCGAATCAGAGTCGATTTGCCCGCGTTGGGTAATCCAAGCAAACCCACATCTGCCACCAGCCTGAGTTGTAGCTGAAGCAGCCGGGACTCACCAGGAGTACCTCTGGTTATTTTGCGGGGTGCCCGGTTTCGGCTCGACTTGAAGCGCGTGTTGCCCATGCCATGGAAGCCACCTCTGGCAACCATTACTGTTTGCTCGGAAGTGTTCAGATCTGCCAGCAGTTCTTCGGTATTAACATCGATTATGCTGGTGCCAACGGGCACTTTGACAGTCAGATCTTCGCCACTTCTTCCGGTGCAGTTGCGGCTCTGCCCCGGCCTGCCCGATTCAGCACGGTAGCGTGGCTGAAACCGAAAATCGACCAGTGTATTTAAGGCGCTATCAGCCTGTAGATAGACGCAACCTCCGTCACCGCCATCTCCACCGTCAGGCCCACCCTTTTCGATGTATTTCTCACGCCGAAAGCTAAGACAGCCGCTGCCACCATTGCCAGCATCTACCGATATCTCTGCCTCGTCTACAAATTTCATAATCTCTCGCCTAATTCCTGGCAATCTGTATCAGGTCGAATAGTACAGTTCTAAAACTAAAAAANCCCCGCCGAATGACGAGGNTTTTAGCGCTATTTAGCGGCTCTTTAAGCCGGTTCGACACATGCGAACTTTCTGTTCTGCGGACCTTTGACAACAAACTTGACCACACCATCGGCTTTGGCAAAAAGCGTATGGTCTTTACCACAGCNTACATTTTCACCGGCATGAATTCGAGTACCCCGTTGACGCAGTATAATATTACCTGCTCTCGCCTGTTCCCCACCAAAAAGTTTTATACCAAGGCGTTTGGAAACTGAATCGCGGCCGTTGTTAGTACTGCCACCTGCCTTCTTATGCGCCATAGTCTACTCCTGCCTACCTATGCCTTGATACCAGTGATTTTTACTTCAGTGAACCACTGCCTGTGACCTTGTTGCTTGCGATACTGCTTGCGTCGATTAAATTTAATAACCTGTATCTTTTTGCCCCGACCCTGATTTAGTACTTCGGCAGTGACCTGACTGCCCTTCACATACGGTGTGCCTATCTTTACCGATTCGCCTTCACCGACCATCAATACCTTGTCGAATGCAACCTTCTCACCCGAGGCGCCGTCCAGTTTCTCCAGCTTCAGGACCTCTCCTTCCTCCACCCTGTGCTGTTTGCCACCACTTACTATTACCGCGTACATACCTTTCTCCAATTTCTGGCGATTTGCTGGCCCTTCACTGTGGAATTTGGTCCGTTCCTATAGGGGCGGGCATTTTACGGGATCGTAACCACAGAGGCAAGCGGTAATGGGGCTCAAACCATGAGGTAGCTCCAATAGAAATTTAAAGTTCTTCGCCTAATCGTTGGTGTGTTTAACGAGCTTGGGCCTGGCAAACGTAGGTAGTTGATGCGTGTATCGAGGATTGGGAAGGGATTACTGTTTTACCGTTCCTATGGGCCGTTATGTACATGGATGTACGGTATGCAGGTTTTGCAGGAGCAAAAA
>PBTO01000029.1 GCA_002726595.1 Gammaproteobacteria bacterium
TGCGCAACTAACCGGTTTGAATCCGGACTTTGTCATTGAGTCCGGATTCCTGGCACTTGCCGGTGGTAGTCTGAATTTTGCCAATGACACTGCCACTGTGGTCTACGAGGCAGCACAACTGCCGCAGAATGGCATACAGTCCATCAATGGACAGCTTGAACCGCAAATAGCCAGTCCTAAATCCTTCTCCGGGCTAAGCGCTGCCGTTCAGGCGCCGGTCAGAGCCAGTGTCAATGGGGTAACTTTAGTCATGAATGTGCCGGTCCTGGATGCGCCAGGGGTTGGCCTGGCTAACGTTTCTTTTCAGGTGGATCTGCAAACACTGGAATTTACCCTGCTTGATAATTTCTATCTTTACGGACCAAGCATTGTAGCTGGTGACAATGCGGCTGAATTCCAAAACAGTTCGGCGCTTTTTTTGCCAGCGTTATTGTTCGGTACGGATATTTACGAGCTTAATCTCACTTTGTTAAGCGGTGAACCCATTGTGTTCGGGAACCCGGAAGTGATCAGTGTGACCAATTTAGTTTCAGTACCAATCCCCGGGACGGATCCTGAGCCTGAACCGGAACCCGAGCCTGAACCTGATCCTGAACCCGAGCCTGAGCCAGAACCTGAGCCAGAACCTGAGCCAGAACCCGAGCCTGAGCCAGAACCAACTCCTCTTCAGCAAAGCATAACGCGTGGCCAGTCGCAGTACGCGTCTTTATGTGCTGCTTGTCATGCCGCTGATGGAAGTGGCGGTATTGGGCCGAATTTGAGATTCAGCAGTCAGGACTTTATGTTTATGAGCAGTTTTATCGATTCGAACATGCCCAGCGGAAATTCAGTAGCGTGTCGTGAAAACTCCATCTCAACCTGCCCTTCAGATGTCGCCAACTTTATTATTAATGTAATTCAACAATGAAACGGGTTGCCGATTGCGGTTGAGATGCAGAGTGTGTTGAAGTAGGAGTCAGCTTTAATCAGTGGTTTTCTGCTTCGAATCGGTGGGGGTAGCTGTGACCTTTATGAGTTTTATTTGCCTGCTGTCGGCATTTAATACTGTGAATAAAAAATCGCCAATATTGATCGCCTCGTCGCGCTCGGGAATATGACCAAATTGCTGTAACACCAGACCGCCCACGGTGGTAAATTCCTGATCGCTGAAATCACTCTTAAAGTAGTCATTAAACTCATCCACGGGGGTAATTGCCTTGACGATGTGGTTTTCTTCGTCAAACTTCTTGATGTAACTGTCATCGTCCACATCGTATTCGTCTTCTATCTCGCCAACTATTTGTTCCAGCACATCTTCAATCGTTACTGCGCCACAGACGCTGCCGTATTCGTCAATAACAATTGCCATATGTTGACGCGTTTCTCTGAACTCCTTTAAAAGGACATTCAGCCGTTTGCTCTCTGGAACAAAGGTGGCAGGTCTAACTATATCTTTTATGGATAGTTTGCTGGTATTTTTTTTCAGCGCCGAAGGGAGTAGGTCCTTTGCCAGTAATATCCCCATTACATTATCGACATTATCGCCGACAACAGGATACCTGGAATGGGACGCTTTGGTGACCAGTTTGATAATGTCGTCTATGGGTAATTTTGAAGGTACAGTAACTACTTGAGAGTGGGGAATCATGATGTCCCGCACCTGCATGCTTGAAACCTGTAGTGCTCCCTCGATGATACTCAGTGCATCAGCATCAAGAAGCTGATCCTGCTCGGCGTTACGTAGCAGTTCAAGCAGACTTTTCGTGTCGGTGGGTTCATCCGAGAAGAATTGAGCAATTTTATCGATCCAAGATCGGGATCTTGAATCGATGGATGATTGGTCGTCTGTCATTCGTTGGAGTTTCTCCGATTGATGTGCAAGGTTCACCCTATCAAATAAGGGTTGGGGAATCCAAGCTTTTCGAGCGCCTGAATCTCTAAAATTTCCATTTTTACAGCTTGCTCTTCAGTCTCATGCTCAAAGCCCCGCAGGTGCAGGAAGCCATGGACCACCAGGTGTGCCCAGTGGACCTCCATCGACTTGTGCTGCTGGTTTGCTTCGCTGGCGACTATGTTGGCGCAGAGTACAATATCACCAAGTGGAGCATAATTCAGATGTTGAGCGTGTGATTTGGGATAATCAGAGCGAAATGACAGGACATTTGCAGCGTATTCTTTGCCACGATAATCGCGGTTCAACTCCGCCGCTTCGGCTTCTCCAACGACGCGAATACTGACATAGCAGGAATCTGTCAGGTGACTCGATTCGGCTGCACAACATAGCCACTTTTCACATTGACCCGAAGTTGGAACCCAAAAATCCGGGCAGTCATTTTCAAGATAAACTGTCACGTTCATTGAGTTGATTTGGCTCCTGAGTGCTTAATGTGGATATTGATTTGGAGTCGTGCTCATCATAGGCTTCGACAATTTTTTGCACCAGTCGATGACGTACAACATCTTTTGCATCGAAATAGGTAAAACCGATTTCCTTAATTTGCTCGAGGATCTTGGTAACATGAACCAGGCCCGATCGCGTGCCTTTCGGCAGATCAGTCTGGGTGACGTCTCCTGTGACAACCACAGTCGATCCGAAGCCGATGCGGGTCAGAAACATTTTCATCTGTAAGGTCGTGGTATTCTGGCTTTCGTCGAGAATGATGAATGAATTGTTTAGCGTTCGTCCGCGCATGTAGGCAAGTGGGGCGACTTCAATAATATTTTTTTCGATTAGTCTACTTACCTTCTCAAAGCCCAGCATCTCATAGAGTGCGTCATAGAGGGGCCGCAGATAGGGATCTATTTTTTGACTAAGATCGCCGGGTAAAAATCCCAGTTTTTCTCCCGCTTCCACTGCCGGGCGCACCAACAGAACCCGGTTCACTCTCTCCTGGCTAAGCGCCTCTACTGCGCAGGCCACGGCAAGATAGGTTTTCCCCGTGCCCGCCGGACCGATACCGAAGCTGATGTCATATTTTCTTATTGAGCGGACATACTGTGTTTGATGCGGACTGCGTGGCTTGATAGAGCAACGCGGTGTTTTTACAAGGAGAAAATTCTCATCATTGGTATCGCTCTCGGCTGTGTTTTTTGTCTCCTGCAAGGCAAGGTGTACCATGTTTGGACTTAAAGTGATGCCATGACTGGTTTCTGAATAGAGAGATTTAAGTAGTTTGCAACCCTGGATGACTGAACTTTCGGTCCCGCTAAGCTGAAATATATTGCCACGGTGTTGAATCTTCAGCTCGAGGCTTTTCTCAATTTGCTGTATATGTTCGTTGAGTCGCCCGCACAGGTTTGCCAGTCGTTGAGTGCTGTCAGGCAGTAAGGTAAGGCTTCGCGTGGGGGTGGTCATGCAGTAGTTTGTCCTCCGCTCCAAAATCCTAGTATATCAAGGTATGGATCATTGTAATCAATTTGCTTGAAATTATGTGTTCAGAGCCGTCCCAGTAGCGAGTGAGGCAGGGCATCGGTGATGGTCACATCGGCAAAATCACCAATCAGACTCGTCTCCAGACACTTGAAATTCACTACCCGGTTATTTTCGCTGCGACCCTGAAGCGCATCACTGTTGCGCTTCGATCGATCGGTGACCAGGATTCTTTGTCGAGTGCCTACCATGGATTCGCTGATCTTGCGGGCCTGTTTAGCTATTTGAGATTGCAAGGTGGCCAGTCGATGCTTCTTCTCCTGCTCGGGTGTATGGTCCGCCAGGTCTGAGGCAGGCGTGCCCGGTCGAGCACTGTAGAGGAAGCTGAATGAGGTATCGAATTCGAGTTCAATAATCAGGTTCATCGTGTCTTCGAAATCCCTGTTTGTTTCGCCGGGGAAACCCACAATAAAATCAGAAGACAGGCTTATGTCGGGTCTGGCCTGGCGAACCTTGCGGATGATTGATTTGTACTCAAGAGCCGTATGCCCTCGTTTCATTGCCGCCAGAACTCTGTCAGAGCCACTTTGTACCGGCAGGTGCAAGTGATTCACCAGTTCTGGAACCTGTCCATAGGTTGCTATAAGCCGGTCAGAAAATTCCAGTGGATGGGATGTGGTAAAGCGGATTCGATCTATTTTGTCTATGCTGGCGATATAGTTAATCAGTAATCCCAGATCCACTTTGTTAGCTGCGTGACTCAAACCCCGGTAGGCATTGACGTTTTGCCCGAGTAAATTTATTTCCCGCACGCCTTGTTCTGCCAGATGCACCGCTTCTGCCAGGATGTCATCCAGGGGTCGACTAACTTCTTTGCCGCGTGTATAAGGCACTACGCAGAAACTGCAATATTTGCTGCATCCTTCCATTACAGTGAGGTACGCCTCGCAGCCACTGGCCTTCGGGTCGGGTAAGCTGTCAAATTTTTCTATCGCCGGAAAGCTAATATCCACTGTTGGCAGTTTGCCATTGGCGCGATTGAGCAACTCGGGCAATTTGTGCAAGGTTTGCGGACCAAAGACCACATCGACAAATGGAGCACGCTTGCCAATGGCCTCACCTTCCTGACTGGCGACACAACCGCCCACAGCAATTTTTAAGTCAGGATTTGCCTGTTTAAGTAGACGCCATCTGCCTAACTGATGGAATACTTTTTCCTGTGCTTTCTCGCGAATAGAGCAGGTGTTCAGTAGCAGTAAATCAGCTTCCTCTGGGGTGTCCACCACGGTGGTGCCATGGGTTTCCCGCATCAGATCCAGCATGCGGGAGGAGTCATATTCATTCATCTGGCAGCCATGAGTCTTGATGAAAACTTTTTTAGGAAGTTTTCCAGTTTGAACGCCATGGGGCGCAGAAGCTGTATCGTCACGGCTTGTCATCACTATTTACAGTTAACAGTTTGTGTGCCAGTCGGGAAAAAGGGGAGGGATTATATCAGCACTAATGGGCTTACTTAAGCCGGATTGGGGCAATAACTTGTTGAAATATCTCGAAATGGCCTGATATTGTAAGGATTGGATATTAACCGAGCGTAAATACCGGTTGTGATATACAATGAGCAACAGCCAGTTCTCCGAGCCTTAAGGGGTTGATTTAATGGGAAAAACATCCGAAATCTACAAGATTGCCTTTCTTAACAAGGGCAAAGTTTACGAGGTCTTTGTTAAGCAGGTATATCAGAGTGATTTATATGGATTTATCGAGGTAGAAGACTTTGTCTTCGATGAGCGGTCCCAGGTAGTGGTTGATCCCAGTGAGGAAAAGCTTAAGGCCGAATTTAATGGCGTCAAGCGTAGTTTCATTCCGATTCAGGCCATTATCCGCATCGACGAAGTGGAAAAGAGTGGTGTCGGGAAAATTTCCAGCGGTGACAATATTTCACCATTTCCGGTATCGATTGTCGGTGGTAAAACCGACACGCAAAAAAGTGACTGAAAAAAGTTACCCACGCCTGTGAGCCGATTCGGTCGTTGTTAATGGATTCCAGCCAGCATCCCTATACTCAACTGTCACCGGGCAAAGTGCTGGATGCGGTTGAGAGTCTCGGTTATAAAACCGATGCCCGCATCTTCGCTCTGAACAGTTACGAGAATCGCGTCTATCAAATTGGCCTGGAGGGAGCAGAGTCGATAATTGTCAAATTCTACCGACCGCAGCGATGGAGTAAGGAACAGATCCTCGAAGAACATGAGTTTAGCTGGGAGTTGGCAGAGCTGGAAATTCCGGTAATCCCACCGATTAAATTTGCCGGCGAAGAAACGCTGTTAACGTTCGAAGAATTCGATTTCTCCGTATTTCCTCAAATCATTGGCCGTCCGCCTGAACTGGACAATCTCGACAATCTGCTGGTGATGGGCCGCTTCGTTGGGCGGATTCATCTAGTGGGGGTCACGAAGCACTTTTTACATCGCCCGACTCTGTCAATCGAAGACTTCGGCATCTCTAGCAGAGAGTTTTTGCTCGATAATGATTTTATCCCGGCAGACCTGTCGGCAGCTTATGATTCATTGACCAAAGATTTGATTGACAAGGTTACCGCAGTATTCGAGTCAAACAGCAATATGCAAAATATTCGAATTCATGGTGATTGCCATCCAGGTAACGTGCTGTGGAAAGCGGGCACACCGAATTTCGTGGACTTCGATGATACTTTAACAGGACCTGCTATTCAGGATCTGTGGATGATGTTGTCAGGGGATCGCGACCAGAAGCAGGCCCAGCTGCTGGAGTTGGTGGAAGGCTACAACGAGTTTTACGACTTTAAAGTAGCGGAACTGGGGTTGATCGAGTCACTGCGTACACTACGGCAGATTCGCTACAGTGCCTGGCTCGCCAGGCGCTGGCAGGACCCGGCATTTCCAATGAGTTTTCCCTGGTTTAATACCGAGCGCTACTGGGCTGAGCATATTCTGGAGCTGCGTGAGCAACTGGCAATTCTCGATGAGCCACCCTTGCGGTTAGTCTAGGGAGCCTCTGATTAAGTATTCAATGTCTCTGCGTGACCTGAAGTGCACTTCTGCTAGGCGCAATCCGCAATTAATGGCCCTAGTCCTTAATAAGGGTTGCAACAACGCAGAAGTGCACTTCAGGTCACGCCCGCAGGGGCCTTCAGAGCAGTCGCATCTCCGCGTTGGCTCCCTTTGCAAGGTAATAAACATTACTGCAGGAAGCCGCCTTGATCTGCGACCGCTCTGCAGGCCAGAGATATTGAATACTTAATCAGAGGCTCCTTAAGTCTGAGGTATGCCCAACCCCGCCGATTTGTTCATCGTGAGTCATATAGACATGGGGCAATCCCGATTCCCGCAACCATTCGATGCCTTCAGATTCTGATTTCAGCATCGCTACAGTGGCCATGGACCCAGCTACGGTACACAAATTACCCGCAACGCTCACTGCTCTCAGACCACTGCTCGGCCAGCCATCCAGAGGATTAATAATATGGCTATAACGTTTGCCCTCATGCTCGAAAAAGCGTTCGTAGTCCCCACTGGAGGCCAATCCACCATCCATAAGTATAATTCTCGCCATGAGCTTACGGCCGTCCTTCGGATCTGACACACCAACAGGCCATGGCTGCTCATCCGGCTGTGCTCCGATCACAGCGAAGTCGCCACCGAGGTTAATTAATCCATGTTCGATATTCAGTTTACGACCCAAGCTGGCAGCAGAGTCTGCGGCGTATTCTTTTACTATGCCGCCAAAATCTATTTCCATGTTGGCGGGCATCTTCAGCCTGGAGTCGTGCAACTCAAGCTTGTCGAAACCAACTAGCGGTAAAGTTTTCTCAATCTCCTCCAGACTGGGGACCTTACCCTGATTGAAATCCCACAGCTTGCTCAGGGCTGCAGAAGTAATATCGAACAGGCCATCGCTTTGCTCGTGGCAGGAGCGGGCATGGTCGAACAGGGTTAAGGTTTCATAATCGATTTCCAGACCGAGATCATTGCCAGCCGATGCATTTATTTTGGCAACAAAACTGTCCTCGCTAAAACGCGAGTATTTTTTCTCCAGGCGGTTAACTTCATTCATCAGTATTTTGACTTGTTTCCTCCCATCAACACGGGAATTGTTATAAATCTGGATATCACAATGGCTACCCATGGCCTCGAAGTTTATGCGGCGTAATTTTTGTGTCATAGCGATGCAGGTCTCATTCAGAAAGCAAATTCGATACCGAGCGATACTCGGTAATAACTGGTTAATGCGGTACTGGGCTGGGAAACTTCATAGGCCGAATACTTGTCATTGGATACGTAGCGCTCTGCCGTAAGATTGGCACTCCAGTCCCCGAAGTCTCCTATAACACTGAGGCCGCCGCTGAATGCGCCAAAGGCGGCCAGGCGATAGTCACTGGACTGGTAATTTGGCAGGGGATTGAGAAAGTCATCAATATTGGTAAAAAAATCTGCCGCAGACTGGCTGTAATACCGGACTGCTGGCACCAGTTGCCAGGATCTATTCAGGTTCTGGTGCCAGGCAAGTTCGAGAGTGTGTGAACTAATGCCGAAGTCGTCATGGTAAAGCCGATAGTCGATGTGTAAAGCGGCATTGGCGAAGTCGAAAAATCGGCGGTAGGAAGTGGACCAGGCGAACTGGGTTTTATCATCGGGTCTGACGTCACGCAGTTTGTACGGGTCGCTTAAAAAGCCGTTAAGTTCTGTGATGCTGATGGCTGACTGGATAGTACTTACCTGATTGATGACCTGGCTTATAGAAGCAACTAGGGAAGCACTGCGTTTGTCTTCGTCGATGACACGATTAAATAGTACAGCATCGGTAAGAAATAACTCATCAGAAGAATAACTGAAACCGATCGCCACGGTTGTCAGGTCATTATTGAAGTGTCTCTCGCCGTCAATGCCAAAATAGATTGCCTTATAGTCATCCTCTTCTGAGTAANCGACATTAGCGCCAATTGTCCCATTTTCGAGGTAATAGCGACCACCGACAGAAAGTTCGGAGCGTTTATCATCGATGCCACTGGCGCCGCTAAGGCTGACAATGGGATTGCCATCTATATTGGCGCTGGTAAACCAAGGTGAAGCTCCGCTTAAGGTTTCATGGCTGGCATACACCTGAATAGCCGTGTTTCTGCCANTANNTGAAAGTAACTGGAACTGGTGCACATCGATATCGTAACGCTCCAGATCGCCGAAGGGGGCTTCGGACCGCGACAGGTCGTCTTCCTGGTAGTTGGAGATCTTGTAGGCAAGAGTGGTCTCGACAGGGGGGGCATCTGCTGAAGCGATCCCGGGAAGTGCCAATGCTGAGGTGGATAGCGCGATTAAACTGCGCGATCGGGTCTTTTTCACGCCCTTGATCCCTTACGGTAGCCTATTTGATCAATTCAGTTGCACCCACAACCACCACCGGCGGCACTGTTGCCACCGGAAGAGGCTTCTTTGCTGAAAAAGATATGATCGTTTAATACTCTCTCCAGGCTATCCCGGTCCCAGGCCATTTCCTCTTTAGCCAGGTAACCTCTCTCCCAGGGGCGGACCGGGGTGCAGGCGGAGAGCAAGCAGAGGGAGGTGAGTAAAATAAGCAATAGTCGCAGCTTGTTCATGAACTAATTGCCCGGTAATACAGACTTGACCGCTTCTTCAATCGTTTCAATATCGCCATTGCGATAGCCCACGTGAACCAGGCTTACTGTACCGTCCGGAGCAATGAGGTAGGAGGTCGGCATACCGAATACACCATATAGTTCAGGTATTTCTCCGTCGGGATCGGCCGGAATGGTGAAATCCAGCGGTGTGTCGAGCAGGAAGTCCAGCCCATCTTCGATGGGGTTATCTACGTTGATAGCTACCACTTCCAGGCCCTGGTCCTTGTACTTATGGTACATCTCATTGTACAGGGGCAGTGACATCAGGCAGGGAGCACACCAGGAGGCCCAGAAATCAACGAAGACTGCCTTGCCCTNCATGGCACTCAGTGAAAAGGCAGCTTTGCCTTCCTGAAGAGCAGGAAGCGTAAAGTCAGGTGCAGCTTCCCCTTCCTCGACCGCAAACACTGGAGCAAGAGCGAAACTGGCAACTAAGGCCAGAATAGTTTGAATTCTGATCATTTTAGACATGATGTTTCCTTATACCTTTATACTTTTATACGTTATATACCCTGGATACCTTGCTTAAAGCGCTATGCCCGCTCCGCGGGGCTTAATTGTATCGCAGAGCTGATTCTACTACTTTTCGTGCAAAACTGACCCTGTTAGCCCCATTTATATTTCAATATAACGCATGAGTTTCAATTCCGTCTACGGTACGCCACCGGTTTTTAGGCGCTGGCAGGTAGTGGATCGGCCAGATTCCGCAGCAGTTCTTGCCAGCGTCTGCGGCGCATCTTCAGTTTGAACTGGATCTCCCGGTAGCGGTCTCTTATTTGCAACTGATCCCACTGGCTCAGGGTTTGTTGTATCTGTCTTCCCTTCGCTTCGTACCACGCCTGTCGGTGTTCTGACCAGAGTTGCAGGGTGTTAACAATCTCTTCATATTCCTGCTCCAGCGTAGCGCGCCATTTCTCGGAGATATTCAGAAGTTCGCATTTTTCAGCCGCAGACTTGTACTGCAACTCAATTCTGGCCCTCTCAATTTCCAGGGGCGTGCAGCGTTTGAGTTCCCTGGTTAAACCAATCCAGGCACAGATCTGAATCATCCATTTAGTCGGATCGTAATGCCACCACCTGATACCGTTTCGATAGTCCCATTGGAAGGCATGATGGTAGTTGTGATAGCCCTCTCCATAAGTCAACAGCGCAAGAATCGGATTGTCCCGCGCGGTATTTTCATCGCTGTAGGGCTGCCGTCCCCATTTGTGAGCGGCTGAATTAATCAGGTAGGTAAGATGTTGACTAAGAACCAGCCTGAGCAGACCACTAAGCAAGAGTCCTGCGATCAAGTCACCGTGAAAATAGCCAATTAATGCCGGCAAGCCGATATTCATAAACAGGCTCAAGCTCAGGTAGTGATCGTGCTGCCAGCGGACTATTGGATCTTTCTGTAAGTCCCTTACATTGGCAAAGCCGGTCTGGGCGCTGTCATAATCACGCAGGATCCAGCCGATATGGGAGAACCAGAAACCACGTTTTGCGGAGTAGGGATCACGCTCGTTATCATCCACAAAGCGGTGATGATTGCGATGATCTGATGCCCAGAGCAAGACACTGTTTTGCAGTGCACAGGCACCACCAATTGCAAATAATAGCCGCAGGGCGGGATGGGCCTTAAACGCCTTGTGGGACCAGAGGCGGTGGTATCCTGCCGTAATGGACATGCCGCAGAAAGCCATCAATAGCGCGAATACAACCCACTCGAATAAATCATAACCATAAAAAAAGCCATACCACGGCACCAGCGTTATTGCAAAAGCCGGAGTCAGGCTGAATAACGACATATTAGTCCAATTAACAGGTGCTTTGGTCATAGTAAGAACACTACCTCTTTGTGATAGTTCTTGTGATTTTCCTTTTGATTCACCCCAGGATTATAAAACGGCCAAGGTGAACTGATTCTGAATTTACCCAGCGGAGAAATTATTACATGATAAGCCAGTGAAAAATACGTTTAGTCTGGCAAAAGGGGAATAGTGTGGAAGAGATGCTCGTTGAGCTGCAAACCAAGTTGAGTTTTCAGGAAGATCTACTGCAACAACTTAATACAGTCGTAACCCGTCAACAAAATCAGATTGATGAATTGCGGCGCATTGAAATTCTGCATTGAGCAAAGCGCCGAGGTATTAGCTTCGGTCAATCGAACCGGGGGCGGCGAGCAAAACGAAAAGCCACCGCACTATTGATGGGCAGCGGCAATCTGGAGTGGAGGCTAATCGAAATCCAGGCTAGCCGGCACTGGCGACGTCTTCAGCCTGAAGACCCTTCTCGCCTTCGCTGATGGCAAATTCAACCCGCTGACCGTCATGAAGCACTCTGTGCCCTTGGCCTCGAATTGATCTAAAGTGGACAAATACATCATCACCACTGTCGCGGGTGATAAAACCAAAACCTTTGTTGGCATTAAACCACTTAACATTCCCAAGCTCCCTGTTTTCAGAATCAAATACAGGCATATCATCGGACTCTGTGGATTTAGCCGATCTGGCAGCCCAGAATGCGGTGATGAGGTTCGCGACGAAGAGTGAGAGCACCAACAAAGGTAGTGTCGCTGTGCTAAGTTGAAAGTTATCGGCAGTCAGAAAGTAAAGAGGAACTGCCATCAATAGGGTAATTATGGCGGCTATAAAAAATGGTTTATTGAGCATTGCTAATCTCTTTTTTTATCTTGTTATACGGTTGAACAGCCTAATCTGCTGGTACTGGGACCGGTAATAAGCCCCGCATCCAGTGGTTACCACTTTCCTCCTCTGTAATATTGTTTAGGCTTTAACAGTACACTAGTAAAACAGCAAATTAAACCAGCTAGCGGGATATTTCTTAAGCCTGGATTCAGGTTGAGCCTGTTAGATTTACAGCGTAACAGGGAAGAAGTGGCTCAATCAGTGATAAAACAAGGTTTGGCCAGGTTCCAGGGAGTGGATTTTCCAGTGAAGTAGCGAGGTACAAGCAGATGAAAGGCCTATTTTTTGCCAGTTTGGGTGTTGGTTTATGGATGTCAGCAGGATCAGTTCAGGCCCAAACAAATTTTGAGTATGCGCAGGTTATCGAGTCGCGTCCCATATATCAGGTGGTAGAAGTTTCGACACCACAGCAGCAATGTTGGGAGGAAGAAGTGGTCCGGGACCACTATCGAGAGGATCGAAACTCAGGTACATCGGTACTGCTGAGCACAATCATCGGTGGGGCCATCGGCAATGCGGTTGGGCACAACAAGTCCAACCGGCGCGTGGGAGCAGTGGTTGGTGCCATGTTGGGTCGCTCCATAGGACGTGATATTATGCGCAACAGTAATCAAGCGCAGGCTCTCGAGTATGAAGTTGTTCAGCGTTGCAACACGGTATATGAACAGCATGAAGAGGAGCGACTCATGGGCTATCAGGTAACCTATCTCTATAACGGGGAGGAATACTCCGTTCGTACAGACGCCGATCCGGGTGAGCAGATCAGGATTCGGGTAAGTGTAGAAGCTGTACTGTGATGAACTCCCTGGACGGGGAGATGGGCTCTTGTTNAGCATATTTGCACCAGAGGTACAATCAGTTGAGATTGAGAATTTTTCCAGTAATCATAGCTGCCTTCCTACTGATAGTAGTAGAGGCGGTCAGTGCTCAGTCACTTCTCGTGCAACAGGACCAGATTGGTCTCAACCCTAATGCCGTGCAGCAGGATGTTCGGCGCACTCCTCAAGCTAATGCGGGCATAACCGAACGGCAGGCGGTGAATCTGGCCAGACAAAGGTTCCCAGGCAACATCTTGCGTATAACCCTGGTCGGGGAGGGAGCTAATCGCCGCTACCAGATTCGAATGGAGAATGAAGGTAAGGTGTTCACGGTGTTTGTGCACGTGGCTACAGGGAGGGTAACCGGAGGCGCTTAATCTCCGATGTTGCCCGGTGATAAGAGGATAAGTCGACTATGCGATTACTGGTCGTTGAAGATGAAAGCCTGCTCAGGCAGCAAGTAGAACAGGGATTGACTAAGGAGGGCTACGTAGTCGATGCCGCCGAAGACGGTAAAACCGGCCTATACTACGCCACCGAATATGACTACGATGCAGCCATTATCGATCTTGGGCTGCCAGAAATCGATGGAATTTCCCTGATCAAAAAAATTCGCTCAACCGGCAAAGATTTTCCCGTATTGATACTGACAGCTCGTGGCGACTGGCAGGACAAGGTAGCGGGACTGGACGCGGGAGCTGATGACTACGTGGTTAAACCTTTCCAACTGGAAGAAATAGTTGCTCGCCTCAATGCGCTGCTTCGAAGGGCTGCCGGATTTGCCAAGCCGAAGCTGGAATTTGGCCAGCTGAGCCTGGACATTTCTGCCAAGCAACTCACGCTGAATGAAGAAAATATCGTACTGACAGCGTACGAGTACAAAATGCTTGAATATCTGATGTTGCATCCCGGGCAGGTAATTTCGAAGACGGAATTGACCGAGCACCTCTATGCCCAGGACTACGACAGGGACAGCAATGTACTGGAAGTGTTTGTCACGCGCCTGCGGCAAAAACTGGATCCGGACCAGAAGCTTAAACCAATAGAAACTGTGCGCGGTCAAGGTTATCGATTTGTTCTGACTGGGGCGTGAGTCCAGTTCTGAACTCACGCACTCACTAATGACACAGCAATCCCAATCTTCTGATTATTCAATTCAAACCCGCCTGCTAATCTCAGTCAGTATTTTATTATTCATATTCCTTGGGCTTACAGGCATAGTTTTAGACCGAGCGTTCGTAACCAGCGTGGAGGCCGGAGCGGCCGATCGGCTGCAAGTACAAGTCTATGTGTTACTGGCGGCTGCCGAGTATGATGATGATGAATTCTATTTCTTGGAAGATTTTCAGGAACCGAGATTCGGGCAGCTAAATTCTGGACTCTATGGATTTATTGCCAATAGTAAGTCTGGTGAAATATGGCGTAGTGAATCAGCGAATTCTCTTTCTCTAGCGGATGATGATTTTTTGCGTACCCCGGTAAGTGTTGGCGAGAGCCTGTTTAGTAAAACTCAAAATAGTGAGCAGGAAGAATTATTTGTGGTGACTTACGGTATCCTGTGGGAGAACGGCATCAGCGAATACAATTTTACCGTGATGGAGACGTCCACACCCTATTACTCAGAAATTTCCAACTTTCGCACCAGTTTATGGGCCTGGCTTGGTGGTGTGGCTGTGCTGCTGCTGCTGATTCAGCTATTTTTGATGCGGTGGGGTTTATCCCCTCTTCATAAGATGGCGAGAGATTTGAAACAAATTGAATCAGGCGATCACGGACAATTGCAGGGCTCTTATCCAAAAGAACTGCGTGGAGTGACTGATAATCTGAATCTATTGATCAANAGTGAACGTAAACAGCAGGCACGCTACCGTACCACGCTGGGAGACCTCGCCCATAGTCTAAAGACACCACTGGCGGTTATTGCAGGAGTGATGCAACAGCTCACTGCCGGTAAAGATTCCGACAACGTGGATACCAGGAAACAACTAGCTTCGGTTGATGAGCAGTTGGCTAGAATGAATCAGATAGTTACCTATCAATTACAACGCGCCGTGCAGGCCAATGACTCCAGCGCGCTGGCGCGGCGGGTTAACGTGGCGGCAGTTATCCGTAAAATTCTTGAGGCATTAGGCAAAGTCTATGGGGACAAGGCTATGCAGACTACGCTTGATATGAATGAGCAGGCGGTGTTTCTGGGGGATGAACGGGACCTGTTGGAGATTATGGGAAATGTGCTGGATAACGCTTTTAAATATGGTCGGAGTCGCATCAGCGTATCGGTACAGCAATCGGATTCACAGTCTGGGAAGCTCAATATCAAAGTAACAGATGATGGAGATGGCACCCCCGGGGATAAGCAGGAATTTGTTTTGCAAAGGGGTGCAAGGGCAGACACCCTGGCCCAGGGTCAGGGTATCGGGCTGGCTGTGGTGACGGATATCGTTGCCAGCTACAGCGGAGAAATTGCCATAACCAATCTTGACGCGGGTGGCGCTTGCGTTGAGATGGTTTTCGATTTCCCACAAACCAGTATCTAGATTAGAAAGCCACCGGTAACAGCCATCAGTGTCATTACAAATAAGAACCACTTGATACTGTTCTGGGAAGCCTTCACGGCCACTTTTACTGCAACATGAGCCCCTGCCATGGTGCCAACTGCCAAAATCAGCCCGGGAATCCACCGGACCTGATCGAAGAGGATAAAAATCACTATGGCAACGCTGGTGAAAGCAAGCGCACAGGTCATTTTCAAGGCATTGGCTCGCAGCAGGTCATAACGCAGGCTACCGGCAATGACGCCAAGCAGGATGAAACCCACTCCCGCCTGTACGAATCCGCCATAAACACCGGCTCCAAATAATCCCCACCACGCTCTCGAGTTATCAGCAGGAGACAAAACTGCAGTACCCTCCAGAGGGGCAATCACATCGGGTTTTAGCAGGATTATCAATGACATGGTAAGAATAGTGCCCAGTAGCACCGGTTTCAGATACAGAGTCGGCAATAGGGCAGCGGCTATGGCACCCACAAAACCACCCAGCAGTGCTGGGATTAATATGGGAATGACCGCCGGGCGATCGAGCGTCCGATGCCTGTCATAACCCGCAACTCCTACTACACCTTCGAGCAAAATAGCTACCCGGTTTGTGCCATTGGCTACATCGGCTGGCAAACCGAGCATCATCAGTACAGGCAGCGTTAAATTCGATCCGCCTCCGGCCAGGGTATTGATACCGCCTGCTATAAATCCCGTGAGACAGAGTAACGACAGGAGCGGGAAGCTATAATCCATGCGAAGAGGTATTTATCATCAAAGAATGGCTGGTGAGGAGTTTTATCGTTCTTTTTATTCGAATATGGCCCGGAAGAATACACCAGAACGGCTTAAAAGGCCCTGATTTCGGGAAACCTGTGGCTATAAAGCCCTGAACTGGTGTAAAACCTGCTGGATAAGATAAGATAAGGTTGCAAGAAAGCTTGCGAGGAATCAGAAACACCGGGCCGCATCCGTGTACTGGATTAGATTGAGGAATTTTACTGCTTTATACTTTTGTCAGGGCAATAAACTGGTCCGTTATTCCGGCCTACCCGAGCTCAACTAGGCGCAAAGGGACTAAATTACTGTGATGTTAGTCACATAATTTCAATTTAAGTGACTGAAAACTCCGAATCTTTTATCCGTTTCACAGTATTTTCCCACTGCTGGTGTATGTTCACAATCAGAGTGCGTCAGAGTCACTATTGATTTACTTGCCTACTTACGGACACAGTTAACAGGAGAATCACGGCTGGAGTGGGAATTCCCACGGAAATGTAGTCTAGCAGGCACCTCTGAACAGCACACGCATTGAAGCTAAGAGCTTGATTATGTACATTCGAACACTTAATAAAGCTAATAAAATCAAAGGGTTCACTTTGATTGAGCTGCTTATGGCAACGGCAATTCTTGGTATTCTGATAGCGCTTAGTCTGCCCAGCTTTCAAGACACCATTGAAAGCATGAATACCAACTCCCAAATCAAGGTATTGCTTACTACATTAAATTTTGCTCGCAGTGAAGCCATCAAGCGGGGTGGGAATGTTGCGATTTGTGCCTCAAATGATGGGACAGACTGTGATGCTAATGACTGGTCAGNAGGTTGGATCGTGTTTGTAAATGCCAACGGCGCTGCCGATGGAAATGCTGGTTCTGTGGTTNCGGGAAATACTATTTTACGGGTATTTGATTCATTGGGAGCCAACAGTGTTCTTACTTTCACCGTAAATTTGTTTGAATACAACAGCCTCGGATTTAGTGACACAGGGGGAGTACAGACTTTTTTAATTTGCCCGAGTAGCAATAATGCCAACAATGCCCGGTCCATAGAAATAGCGGTTTCGGGTAGAGGAAGAAGAATAGAGGGTGGGCTCGCATGTCCATAATCAAGATGACAGGAAATGCAATTGGCCGACACTCTTCAGGCTCGACCCTGATCGAAGTGCTAGCCTCCCTGTTGATCGTTTCATTTGGGATGCTCAGCATCGCCGGCCTGCAAACGGTAGGCCTGCGTAACAATCAAAGCGCCTATTTTCGCACGCAGGCCATCATGTACACATCAGATATGGTGGAGCGAATGCGCGCAAATATTGCCGCAGTCGATGTTGCTGCCTACGATGATATTGCCGGAGGCGATACTGCAGCCTGTTTCCTTGTTATCGGTTGTACCGGAGCACAGATGGCGGCGCAGGATATCAATGACTGGGAAAATGAGATCGTAGCTATGCTTCCCAGTGGTGATTCTGTAGTTTGTCTCGATTCCACAGCAGACGATGGCACAGCCGCTGCCAAAGCCTGTGATGGGCTGGGTCGCGTATATGCCATTAAGGTATGGTGGGATGACAATCGGGATGGCACGGCGAATCAGCGCTATGTCCTTAGTTTTCAACCCTTGTAGGCTCAATGACTTTAACAAAGGGTATATAGAAAGACAGAATGAAAAAATACTATCAAAACAGTAAAGCAAGCCACGGCCTGAGTCTGATTGAGCTGCTTATCGCCATGGCACTGGGTTTGACCATCACGGCCGGTGTCATTCAGATCTATGTGGGTAATAACGCGACTGAACGGAGCCAGGAAGCCCGGGGACGCATACAGGAGAACGGTCGGTTCGCGCTTAATTTTTTATCCCAGGAATTGAGGATGGCCGGCTACTTGGGATGCCTGAGTGGAATAAACGCCGCTTCGGTCAATAATATACTCAACGCGCCACCGGCTTCGTTTCAACCCCAAATAGGTCTGCAGGGCTGGGAAGCAGCTGGAACCAATCCCGATACTATTAGTAATAGCGTCAACAATGTGGCGGTGGTGGCTACCGGCGCGGGTGGTTGGGGTACAACAGGTGGGAATGTGCTGCCCGCGTTCAACGCGATACCTGGCTCTGACATAATTCGGGCATGGAGTTCCTTCGGAACAGCCGCGATTATCAACACGGTGACGGCTGGTGTAACGCCGGTTATCAATTCGAGACCGATCAACATCGCAGCAAATGATTTTCTGTTGTTGAGCGACTGCGATCAGGCAGATCTTGTTCAAGCCTGTGCGGTGGCTAATGTGGGACCGGGAATTTCCACAAATATCACGCTTTCGACTGCGTGTGTGCCGGGCAATGTGGCCAGCTCGGCCATCACCAGCCAGGCTGGAGGAGAAGTGGTTAAGCTGGAAGGCACTCTGCTGTATGTGGGAAAGCGGGGCGATGTCGCCACAAATCCACCAGCTCTGTTTGTAAGAAGGCTCGGAGCCAATGGCATTCCTGGCGTGGCCGAAGAACTCATCGAGGGTGTTGAATCGATGCAGGCATTGTACGGGGTCAATATGGATAATGATGTGCGCAATACAGTAGATTCCTATCTGCCGGCAGACCAGGTGCCAGACTGGACCAATGTAATCAGTATTCGCATAACCTTGTTGATGCAGTCGATTGAAAGTGGTGTGGTGCCGGCCGCCCAGGCCTACACCTTCAATGGGGTTACTTACGATGGTGGTGGTGGCAATGGGGCCTTGCCCGGTGATACCAGAGTAAGGCGGGTTTTTTCCAGTACCATTAATTTACGTAACCGAGCCCTGGGAATTTAGACTTAAATCACGGAATGAGGCGATGAAGAGAGTATATTCCACTACTATGAGTGGCAAAACAAAGAGAAATCAGTTAGCTGGAGCCCGCCAGCAGGGCACTGTAATCGTGTTCTGCCTGGTATTTCTGGCGGTTTTAACCATAATGGGTGTTTCCGGTATGGAATCGACCATATTGGAAGAGCGAATGTCCGGCAATATGCGTGATATCAGCATGGCCTTCCAGGCGGCGGAATCCGCACTTAAAGAAGCCGAATCCTGGCTCGATACTCAGACTACCCTGCCAACCACGAGCACCGATGGCAGCACCACTGTATGGAGCGAGGATGCAATGGACCCGGCTCCAAATGATTCAGTTCACTGGTGGTCTGACGGTGCTCGAAATATCAATGCCTGGTGGGTGGCCAATGCAATTCAGTTAAATTCATTTCCGGCTAATGCGGCGAATCCCCGCTACATCATTGAGGAGTATCACACTGCCACGTCCGGGCAGTCCATTGGTATCGGCAGCGGTGAAATCACCAGGCCAAGAGTCTTTCACCGCATCACCGCAAGAGGAGTGGGTGCCACTGCTTTGGCTGAAGTTTCCGTGCAATCAACATTTGTTAGACCCTATGACTAGGTTTTCTAGGCGCCAGTCGCCGTGGAGGAAAAAATGAGTATCAAATTTCAATTTCGGTTTATTGCGGCTTGGTTGCTGAGTGTCTATGGTCTGGCTGTCAGTGTTACTTCTCAGGCTGCCGAGATGGTGCTAGCTGAAAGCCCGCTGTTTCTAGGTACCCGGATTGATCCCAATATATTTTTCATGGTGGATGATTCCGGTTCGATGGACTGGGAAATATTGACAGTGGACTATGAATACTACCTCGACTACTGGAGAAACAGTAGCAACACCCCCATGGTAACCTCCGGACTCTTTCTTTCCTTTTCAGGTAGTGGTTGCGGTACCGGCAGGCGCAACAACGCCTATTATTTCTCCACCGCCGATGATGCGTACCCCTGGTGCAGTTACAGTGTGCAACAGCATCCCGAGGCCGAAGTCCGGGACTGGCGTGTACGGTCAGTTGATTTGAATATCATGTATTACGACCCCTCGGTGACCTATATCCCCTGGGTAGGTTTTCCCGATGCTGTATTCACCGCTGCCCGTAGTAACCCCGAGTCAAGCAGTGATGGTTACAACGTGACTCGCAACCTGACTGGCTTCAGATACGATGTGTATATCGATGATCACAGTTACAATGGCAATGGTGCTGACGGCCCCACCGATGTCAGCGATACACCGAATGGGCTGGTGGATTTGTTCGACTCGCACACTACCTATACGGTGGGTGGTGCGGATATTGTTGTGGACGCCTACACCACAGAGAATGCGGCGGCCATGATAGCCAGGAATCGAAATTGCTCTGGCAATGATTATCTGACCACACCGCCCTATTCTCGTTGTTTCGGCACCACCCTTAATTCCAGCACGTTTAGAGGTGCGGTCAGGGATGCCTGGGGCAGGACCCTAACCGAGATCAAGCAAAACGTCGCCAACTGGTATCAGTATCATCGACGCCGATCATTCGTGGCCAAGGCCGCGATAGCCAAAGTGATCAGCGAAAATGATGACTTCAGATTCGGCCTTAGCCTGATTAATGAATATGACGAACTTTTTAAGGAAGTGCCTGCGGGGGAGGTAGAGGATTATACTTCCCACAATACCGAACTGCTTGAATCGATGTTCGAATTTGAATGGGAAAGAAGGGGTACTCCGCTACGACGGGGTCTGGAAAGGGTAGGGCGTTATTATTCTAATTACTATGCGAATTATGCCGATCCAATCACTTCCGCCTGCCAGCAAAACTACAGCGTTCTGTTTACCGATGGCTATTGGAATGGGGGTAGTCCCTACACCTCAGCGATTAGTGACGAGGATGGCGATGGCACCAGCGACTCGGTGGCAGATGTGGCTCATTATTTCTATACGGAGGATCTGAGTACACTGCCAAATGATGTACCGACTACTACCCTGGACCAGAACAATAATCAACATATGGTCAGCTTTACAGTAGCATTCGGTGTGGAAGGTAATCTGGTTGATACAGATAACGATAACTACCCCAATCCGGAGCTTGCTGGGGACGATGACTGGGGTGGAACCAGTTCCAACGCCGATAAGATTGATGACCTTTGGCACGCTGCATTTAATTCCAAAGCTTATTTTGTCTCGGCGCAGGCGGCAGGAGGTGTAGCAAACGCGATCACGGCCGCCCTTTTTGAAATAGCTGACCGGGTTGGATCTTCTGCCTCAGTTGCCACCAATACGGGTTCACTGAATGCGGGAAGCCATCTATTCCAGGCACGCTTCGATAGCTCGGACTGGAAAGGACAGTTGCTGGCATTTCAAATTAACGACGATGGAACTATTCAGCCCGACGCTGACTGGGATGCGGCCACGCGTGTTAATAACCAGAATTATGATACGGGTCGGGAAATCCTTGCCTGGAACGCTGATGCGGACGTGATACCCGGGGGATCACCGGAAGGACAAGGAATCGCATTTCGATTTCCAAGTGACTACAACTCACCGAATGCGTTGACGGATTTGACTACAAGTCAGATAGCAAGTTTGATGACGAATGCACCCTATCCATTAGCCACTGCAGATGTGAGTGAGATCTCGACGAATCAGGCCTATGGTGAAGGTATTCTTGATTATTTTCGTGGCGATGGCAGCAATGCCGGAGTAGGGTTGAATTTCAGATATCGAAATAGTGTACTGGGGGACATTATTAACTCTGACCCCAAGTTTGTTGGTGATCCGAATTTCCGTTATCCCGATGCGATGGAGGCTAAATCATACGCCGATTTTATAGCGGACTATACTGGTCGTGACGGCGTGGTTTATGCTGGCGCCAACGATGGTATGCTGCACGGCTTTGATGAAGACACAGGTGATGAGGTGCTTGCCTTTATGCCAAGTCCTGTGTTCAATAATATTGCCGAACTTGCCACCGATGACTACATCCACCGCAATTTTGTCGATGCAGGGCCGAATATCGTCGATGCTTTCCTGGCTAATATGGACGATCCTTCCAGTAGCACCGATGGCCAGTGGCGCACCATTTTATCCGGCGGCCTTGGTGGTGGTGGCCAGGCCATTTATTCTCTCGATGTAACGGATCCGTCAATTTTTGATGAGTCCTTTGCCACCAATGTCGTGCTGTGGGAATTCAATGATGGCGATGATGCCGACCTGGGTTACACCTACGGGCGGCCGCAAATCGCTAAAATGGCCAATGGCCAATGGGCGGCTGTTTTTGGTAATGGTTATAACAACACCGTTGCCGATGGTGATGCCAGTACTACAGGTAATGCTGTTTTATACATCGTCGACATTGAAACTGGTGATCTGATCAAGAAAATTGATACTGGAGAAGGTGCTGCTGGTACACCGAACGGGCTGGCCACGCCACTTTTGGTTGATCAAAATTCCGATTTTATTGTTGACTATATCTACGCGGGTGATTTGCTGGGAAACATGTGGAAATTTGATGTGACCAGTGCTCTTACATCGGGTTGGGAGATAGCCTATAGTGCGCCCCTGTTTACCACAGATGCAAATCAGCCGATCACTTCTCAACCTCAGGCTGCATTTCACCCCGATAATCTTCAAGGGTTCATGATTTATTTTGGCACCGGTCAATATCTGGAGACCACCGATAATGATCCGAACAATCAACCGTTGCAGGCCTTCTACGGAATTTGGGACAAGAATGAAAGTATATTGACCGCTTTTGATAGCGACGACCTGTTAGTGCAAACCATCGATAATCAATACGACCAAGAATTTGATACCGATAATGATGGTTCCCTAGATACGACGTTTACGCTGCGCGATGTTTCAAAAAACTCCATCAATTTTGGCACTCACATGGGATTCAAGCTGGGTTTGATTCCCGTACTAGTCGACGGTATCCCCAACACAGATAATTTCGGCGAACGACAGATTAGTAATGCGATCATAAGTAATGGTCGCATCATCTTTACTTCGCTCCAGCCCTCTCAGGTGGAGTGTGAATTTGGTGGCAGCAGTTTCCTGATGGAAATCGATTTCCGCAGTGGTGGTGCACTCGATTTTCCGGCATTCGATCTGAATAATGACGGTGAGTATGACGGGGATGACACTGATGCCTCGGGGCGCGCTTCTGATGTGGGTATCATGCCGACTGTGAGTCTTCTCGGCGATGGTGCACAGGATATTGCATTCGGTAGTGGCTCCGGTGGTGATATTGAAGTGATAAATATAACTGTGGGTAATGAAGCTTACGGGCGTCAGTCCTGGAATCAATTGGAGTAGCTGACCCCGGAATTATAGGACAATTATTATGAAACTATTCGATTCATATTTACCAAAAACCAGCACCTTGGTGCGTACAGGGCTCTTACTGGTTGCGCTGGCGCTTAGCGGAGTGGTAGCGGCGCAGGGCGTACTGCAAAACTCACAAACCGGAACTGTACAATTACTGCGCCAGGACGATGGTTATATTGCCATCTCGGGCAGGAATATTCCTTACGTTAGTGATATAACTCGGGTGTTTTTGAATAACGAGGAAATCGGATCTGGGTTTCTCGACGAAGGCATGGTAGTTCGCTACACTCTTAATCAGGAGGGAGTACTGCTACGGGTTGAGATACTCGGCCCAATTGATAAAATCAGGGAACTGTCCAACCATTAAGTGAATAACAGGCAGCTGAACTCATGATTGATGCAAATGTTTCTCAAGAGCAGGGCTTTACTCTGATCGAAATTCTAATTGTAATCGCTATTATGGGTGTATTGGCGAGTATTGCCCTACCCGCCTATCAAAACAGTGTCTTAAGGTCGGGCCGTACCGAAGGCAAGAGTACCTTGATGCAGGTTGCCTCCGATCAGGAACGTTTCTATTCCAGCAACAACAGCTATTCAACCAATGCCCAACCGCTGGCAAATCCAGTGGTGGCGACCCGTACTTCCGACAATGGCTTGTATGTGATTACTGTTGCCGCTGCTCCGTGCAACGCAATCGCCACTTGCTTCACCGCGACTGCAACGCCACAGGGTGGGCAGACAGACGATTCATGCACCACAATTACCTTGACCAGTACCGGAGCCAGAGGTGCCACGGGGGACATAGCAGCCAATTGCTGGCAGCGTTAACGCTGCCGCATTGAATCAGCACGCCTTGTTCTGCCACATTAACTGGAATCGATCGGTCTTCCGCGGATGACCTCCCGAAACCCATCGCCGTCTGTGTCCATAGCAAAGCGCATTCTGCTTGTGCGGTTGATCACCAGTTGGAGTGCCTTTGAGGGATCTTTATCCAGCGTGCAGTAGGTAAAATTACCATTTTGATATCGCGTGAAGCCCTGGCTGGTGATCTGCAGGTACTGACGGTTTTGAAATGCCCTCCATTTGATGCTGCTAAAAAGTTCGCCGTGCTCTATAAGCAGCAGTATCTCATCATCCTGGTTGATCTGGTGGTCACCATTTCTGTCAGTAAATACGATGCTGTCATCTTGCCACTCCCCCGTACATTCTTCGCCGTCGCTGGATCGGCAAATAGTCATAATATGACCTCTTTTAATCGTCGTTGACCGTGCTAGATTGATGCCATTGGAAATTTGTCTGAGGGTTTATTTAATCTTTTGTGTTTGATAAGTAGGTCTGAATCCTGGCATTGAGTAGCTGATCAATACCGATAGAATAAGCAGCACGATAAGTAGTTCCAGCAAAGTAAATCCACATATATGTTTCATTCCCTTTCACCTCCTTATGATTAGGGTTAGAGTCCTTCTAGCAGTTTAGTCCAACTGGCTTGAATTGATTAGCTAATGAGTGAATTTCTGATTATAGGTGGTGGTATCAACGGCCTGTTGCTGGCACGGGAACTGTCAAGTACCGGTGCAGAAGTAGAACTGGTGGAGAAGGGAGAGTGTGCAAGGGAGGCATCCTGGGCTGGTGGGGGGATCGTGTCACCTCTTTACCCGTGGCGATATCAGGCCTCGGTGACTAAGCTGGCCAGTTGGGCGCAGGATTTTTATCCCCAGTTAGCCCGTGAACTGCGTGAAGAAACAGGGATAGACACCGAATTTCAACAGTGTGGGTTGTTAATGCTGGATGCAGACGATGAAGCTGAGGCGTTGACCTGGGCTGAGCTGAATAGTCGAAAAATAGAACGGCTGGATACGATTTCCCTCTATCGGAGGGAAACCCGGCTCGCTCCCGGTTTTAGCTCTGCACTGTTGATGCCAGACGTTGCTAATATCAGAAATCCCAGACTGGGTAAGGCAATGGTGGGTAGCCTGAGACAGCGATCAAACGTCAAGATTCGTGAAGGATGTGAGGTAGTCGATTTCAATTGTATAGGTGAGAAAATTAATTCTGTGTTGGTGGTGCACTCTGGAGTATTGTGGATTTGATAAATCGCCGACGGATGATGGGCGTGCAAGCTTAATGGATTCAGCCCATGAGCTTGTGCCTGAGCTGAATAACGCTGTGCTTAAAGCCCAATGGGCCGGTTTACGACCCGGTGCGCCCGAAGGCGTGCCATATATCGGGAAATTGGGATCGTATTCAAACTTTTATATCAATGCCGGACAGTTTAGAAACGGCCTTGTCCTCGCACCTGCATCTGCACATTTGCTGGCTGGAATGCTATTGGGTAATGAGATGCTCTTTGACCCATCTCCATATGACCCATCTCGATAGAATGTTCGGGTGAAATACCCTGACTAATCAAGGCCCAATTTCTTCAGTCTGTAGCGCAATGAACGAAACGACACACCAAGTTTTTTTGCTGCGGCGGTTTTGTTCCAACGGGTCTCTTCCAGTGCCTTCTCGATAGCTTCAATCTCGATAGCTTCAAGATGTTTCTCGAGTGAGAACTCATCGGACATGGCAATATCTGCCTTGTCCCCGGCAGGTTGCCGTTTCTCGGCACCTGGTTGTGCTATGTCAAGATGAGGGGTGGAAATGAACTCCAGGTTTGATTCCTCAATGGTGTGGTTTTCACAAAGCGTAGCGGCTCTTTGCAAGATATTTTCCAGCTCCCTCACGTTGCCAGGAAAATGATATTTCTCAAGTGCCTGAAGAGCGGAATCACTAAGTGAGCATGATGGAAGTGAGTTTTCAAGGGAAATTTTTTGCAACATGTAGTCTGATAGTAACGCTATATCTTCATGCCGTTCACGTAAACTCGGAACTGCGAGCCCTATTACATTGATGCGGAAGTAAAGATCTTGTCGCAGATTGCCCTGTTCAACTTCCTCAGCCAAATTCTTATGGGTAGCACTAAGCAACCGGACATCAATGGGCTCTTCCTGTTGCGAGCCGACCGGGCGGATTGCTTTTTCCTGAATTACTCGCAATAGTTTGACTTGCATTTGCAAGGGCAGATCTGCAACTTCGTCCAAAAACAACGTGCCTTTCTGCGCCGCCTGAAATAAACCCTGTTTGTCCTGATCTGCACCGGTGAAACTGCCCTTTAAGTGACCGAAAAATTCACTTTCCATTAATTCCGCTGGAATGGCACCACAGTTTACCGCGATAAAAGGGGCATCACTTCGCGAGCTCTGCATATGAATAGCTCTGGCTGTGAGTTCTTTACCGCAACCGGATTCCCCGCTGATGAAAATGGGAGCCTGACTTCGTGCCAGCTTGCTGATTTGCTCTCGCAATAATTCCAGTTTCGGTGAATTCCCACGCAGTTTAAATCTATCGGCTTCAGCCTCGGTGGCAGAATTGCCAGTGGATTTAGGAAGTTTGTCCTTTCCTGACAGTTGTAATGCGGAGTTTACAAGATCACGCAGTTTTTGTAGATCTACAGGTTTGGATACGAAATCGAAGGCACCGTTCTTCAGTGCCCTGACCGCCGTTTCTGTACTCCCGTGGGCAGTAATAACGGCAACAGGCATCTGGCTATATTCAGTTTGAATATACTCAACAAGATCTATGCCATCGCCGTCGGGCAAACGCATATCGGTGAGACAAAGATTGAATGGCTCAGAGGATAAAAGGTGTTTCGCAGTAGTAAGATCCTCTGCGCTGGCAGTGTCAAGTGACATGCGACCGAGAGTGATTTCGAGTAATTCTCGAATATCAGGCTCGTCGTCCACGATGAGTACTTTATCGACCATACTAGTTCCGTCAGAGATCGCTATTTAAGGTGTGCAGCATGAGTATTTACAGGCTAGATTCACCGAATTAGATCAGGCTATACTGATCTCAGGATGGCTAAAATAAATACTGAATTGACTCCTTCCCTCTTTGGTTTTCCCGTAAATCAGCTGTGACTGATTAGCTTCGCACAGTTCCTTTGAGATATAAAGACCCAGCCCGGTGCCTTGAGAATCGGTCGTATAAAAAGGCTCAAACAAGCGTGATTCAATATCTTCATCAATACCCGGGCCATCATCTATGATGTGCAGGAATGGTTGCGGATCACCGTCTTTATTCTCGATACCAGCCTTGATAGATAGTGTTGCTATGCCGGTTTCCTGTTCGCTATATCTCAAACCATTCTCGAACAGGTTGGCCAGAATTTGTTCCAGTTGACCTGCAATAACGTTTATCTCAGTGTCTTCCGGTTCGACTTTTAGAGAAATATCGCCACAATCACTATGGGTTTCTATGTATTCGTTAATGAATTGCTCCAGCCAGTCCTTTAGCACTATTTTTTGTCTGATTGATTCCTCGTGGCGTGAGGCATTCAGTATATCTTCGATGATTACATTTACACGCTTGCAGTGATCCAGAATTATTTCAAGTATTCTTTTGTCATCCGGTACGATATTTTCAGACTCACACAACAACTGACTGGCATGGCTAATAGCGCCAAGAGGATTTCTGACTTCATGGGCAATACTTGCAGTCAGTCGCCCCAATGATGCCAATTTCATTTGCTGGACTCGCTGCACTATTTGCCGATTGTCCTCCAGAAAAACCAGTACATCCGCTTTTGACTCTGGATTAAGAAAAGCAAAACCAAGTTGAATTTGTTTGCTTGAATTTGGCATTTGTATGGGCCGGAGATGGCGCGCAGTATTGCTTTTCCATTTCTCAAGTTGACTGTTCATTGCCGTGGGGAGTCGATCCTGGGAATAGCCTTTACTTGTTTCCTGTTCCTGACTGGAAGCCAACATCAGGCTGGCAGCACTGTTCATACTCATTATGCGCTGCTCAGAATTCACTACAACCACGCCAGTCCGCATTCTCTGGATAATCTCATTGTTTAATTTCTCCAGCTTGAGAATATCGCCTGCCTGTTTGTCCGCAATTGCAGCAGATTTATAGATGCGATCTGTTAGAGCCTGGATGATCAGTGCGGTAGCGAACAAAAAGGTGCCAAGAATACCAGCTTGTACTAAGAATAAATTAAGCGGGTCCTCTATTACCAACGACAGGTAAATCTCACAATAGATGATAGAGAGTGCTGCTACTGCCGCCAGGAAAGTGCTAATCCGGCCCCTGATCAAAATGCTGCCGGAGGCTATGGTTACGATCAGCAGCAGCCCCAGACCGCTTACCACCCCACCGCTGCTGAAAAGGATCAGAGTGATTGCAATAATGTCCACAATCATGGTAGCTGTGAGGATTTGTGCATTCTCGAAGAGGTTTCTGGCTATGGGCGCAAGAAAGGCGATGGATAATGCAAAGATTACGTAGGCAATGCTGACTCGAATGAACAGCGTATCGTTGAAGCTGCCAAGCGGGGTTGAATCCGGGTTGCTGATAAATGTAACGGCAAGTACCAGCGGTAATACAATTCGGTAGATATTGTATACGACCCAAACATTGGCTATCTGACCGGGGTATGGTGGTGTCTGTGTGGCCATAGTGAATACAGGTTAATGTAAATGAAAAGCATTTTTGCCAATACATTGGCATTATCGGACAATACGGCAGCTTATACAGGATTTATTAAAATATCGACGTTGGATTATACCCCATCTCCCCTGATCCGTAGAATGACCTGGGGCTGAGGGGTTCTAGGCTTTAACGTGTAACCAGATATCCCGGCAAACTGATCTTGTAAAT
>PBTO01000030.1 GCA_002726595.1 Gammaproteobacteria bacterium
AAAAGGAAATCTCATGAGAATAATTACTTCAATGCTCGGAGGCTTATCATTGGCAGCGGCTATGTTGTTGTCGTCGATGACCATGGCCCAGCAAGTAACCTTTCACAAAGACATAGAGCCGATTCTGCAGCGTAGCTGCCAGTACTGTCACCGCCCAGGCGGTGCTGCTCCCATGCAACTGATAACCTACGAGGAAGTAGCGCCCTTTGCCGGCTTGATCGAATATAAAACCGGCCTCAGAGACCGTATGGGTGCCATGCCTCCCTGGTATGCAGAGAAGGACATAGGTATTCAGCATTACAAGAGTGATAATTCCCTTTCTGACGAGGAGATATTCGCTATTTCTGCCTGGGCGCGCACTGGAGCTGAAAGGGGCGATCCTGCCGATGCACCAGAGCCGCTGGTATTCGATGACAGCATCAAGTGGTCTTTGGGCGAACCCGATCTCATCTTTCGAACTGAAGATTATACGATGCCGGCTACCGAACCTGACTGGTGGGGCGATTTACCCCAGGTTCCGGTTGGGCTGACTGAGGACCGCTATGTCAAGTCGGTGGAAATTGTTGAAACCAACGATGTTCCACGTGACGGCACCGGTCGCGAGACCGTGGGTGGCCTGTGGATATTTCACCACGTGATCTGGAGAACAGAAGTTCTGGACGAAAATGGCGAGGTAGTACAAGGCACCCGAGCGGGTTGGCCAGTGCATGAAGTGGGTCGTAACCCGGATATTTTTGATCCTGAAGGAGGTCGTTTGCTGAGGGCCGGTTCGGTTTTCTCCACCGACTCAGCGCACATGCATTCCACTGGCTTGGAAACTACGGGGTTTCTGGAAATTGGTTTCCGCTTTCATCCCGTAGGTTATGAGCCCAAGTATGAGCCTGCCCGTTTTAGTCTCGGCAACGGGGTCGATATCAGCGTGACCGGTAACAAGAATGCTCAGGAGTTACACGCCTATACGGTACTGGATGATTTCACCAAGATCATTACCTTCGAGCCCCATCTGCACGCCCTTGGTGAGCGTATGTGCCTGGAAGCAATCTGGGGTTACACCATAGAAACACTGTCCTGTGTGGGCTACGATCATAACTGGGTACGTGGTTATCCCTTTGAGGTTGACTATGAACCGCTGCTGCCCCCGGGCACTGTGCTGCATATTACCGGTTTTCTGGATAACACCAGCGCCAACTTTAATGTCCCTGACCCACGCAACTGGCAGGGTTCGGGTAACCGTTCGATGACCAATATGTTCATCGATCTGGGTATTCGGGTGAAGATGACCGAGGAACAGTTTTTCGAAGAAATGGAGGGTCGTGTTCAGCGCCGGAACATTGGACCTAATGACCACGTAATCGGTTGTCCCTTGTGTGGGGCAGGGCTGGTGGATCATAGTGTTACGTCGGTGGGGAACTAATGATGACTTTTTTGATGACTAATCTGCGTAACATCCTGTTCTTGAGCCTCGCTGTGTTCCTGGTGAACATCAGCTTGGTTCAACCAGCTCAGGCCCAGGCTGCACTCAGCTACTTTAAGGGCCAGCATGTTGAACCGGCCTTCGAGGGCTGGAGAAGAAACGATGATGGCACTGTTACCTTCTATTTCGGTTACCATAATGAGAACTGGGAAGAAGAACTGGATATACCCATTAGTGACAACAATTTCTTCTCACCGGGTGGGCGGGACCGTGGCCAGCCAACCCACTTCCTGCCGCGCCGCAATCGCTTTACCTTTGAAGTGGATATGCCGGTGGGCTGGGATGAATCTCAGGATTTTTCATGGACCTTGATCTCACCCAATGGGGAGGTCAGGAGAGCCTACGGGAGTCTGCTCACTGATTACATCATCAACCCGATGATTATTGCTTCGGAAACGGGTTCCCTGGGTGCTGGCATCAGCAGCGCTGAGTCCAGGGCCAATGTTGCTCCAGTAGCCTCAGTGTATGGTGATAGCCAGCGTAGCACGCGTGTTGGCGAATCTATCACCATAAGGACTCACATAGAAGATGACGGCTTGCCCAGGCCTCGCCGCACTTCCGAAAGACAGATCGCAGCTGATACTGAGGCGGGAGGGGTAGACGGCCTTGATCAAGCAGCAATAAAGCGTGCGCGCTTGTTGCGAAGACCGGGCCAGGCAACAGTAGGCAAAACCAACGGTTTGTTTCTGTCGTGGAATGTATACCGCGGTCGTGGTAAAGCTAGTTTTGATCCACCCCAATCCAAGCCCTGGGAAGACACTCGCACCTCGGGAAACTCTCCCTGGGGGGTTCATTGGGTACCACCCCCAATACCCGAGGATGGTAACTATGAAGTCGAGGTGACCTTTGACGAGCCTGGTGAGTATGTGCTGTGGGCCAGAGCCGATGACGGTGGCCTGTATCACGATACATATGTCACTGTGAGTGTTTCACCCTGATCGGGAACACAAGGCAACAGTACCAGCTAAGCAAAGAAAATGGGAATTGGCGGTTGATTTATTTAAATCAACCGCCTTTTTTCTGCCTGTCAGTTGTGCGATTTCCGTTTGGTCGAACCGGGTACCTCCAAAATAGTGCTTTCAAAGCAGATGGAACGATCAATCTGACAGCGGCCAATTCCAGCAGATAGTTATCAAAAAATTCGAACGGGATTCATCACCATTTCAAAATTGATTACTGATTTTGCAAAAGCGCCAAACTCTAACCGATAGGTCGGAATTAGCCAGGGCAGCTCGCCCTTAATGTTACTAATTGTATCAAAGCAAAAGTGATTTCTGCTTCGAAACGGCCCCATTTCGAAATTCATCAATATTTTTCAATATCCGTAGGGCAATTCGTTCCCATTCTAGGCAACTGTAAGCGTCAGCTGGCAGGCCTTATCCGAGGGGCAGTGACGTGTATTTTTAATTATGGATATTGAAGTTAATACCTTCGGAACCCGCAAGTTTACAATCCAAATCGGAATCCGCTATCCAACATCGGCTAGCTAAAACCAGATTACCAGACTCTATCGCTCGCAATGGTTTCAGCTCTTTATTTAAACAATCAGTCAGTGTCATTTACCAATACCATAAAACCACCAGCAGCAGACTGAGTTATTTCTTACAAAACTGTAGTTTTGAAATTCATCATAATCATTTCAATAAACGGGAGACTGCCTATTTTTTGCATGATTAACTCGGTTACTTAGACCGAATCCCTCACTGGAATCTGTGCAGATTTGACCACATTGCAGTAATCGGGGAGGGACTGGGGAAAGATTAAATCGTATTAGCAGGGCGAATTACCAACTATTTGAAGTACAAGTTGAAATGCAAGATTTATCTGGAAAACTACCTTGAGGTACCCACAATATGTCAAACCCTTTAATAAAATCTAGTGTTCGTAGAAATTTGCTGTATACAGGTTTTTTCTGGCCTTCTTTTATTGCTTGCAGTAAAAAGGTTAAAATCATTCTGAATAGTAAAGGTCTCTAAAATACTGATAATTTTTCCTGCCTGCGGAGAACGAGTCATGACACTGTCTTTATCGTTCACTTCGAGTCGTGTCAGACACTTTATACTGATCTATCTGTTAACCTTGTTCCAGATGGTCTATGCCCAAGACCCCAGCGACTCCACTGTTACCTATCCAGCCAGCTTCTTTGCCCAGTACGAAGTGGTTACGGTAAACGATATGTTGAACCGCATTCCCGGTATTGCTCTTGCCCTTAATGCCAACGGCAGCGGTAATAACCGCGGCCCGAACAATAACGCCAACCGTGGCCTCGGCGGAGATGCCCAGATACTGATTGATGGCAAACGTATGGCGGGCAAGGAAAATGAGGCGGCCAGCCAGCTTAATCGTATTGCTGCAAACCAGGTTGAATACATAGAGATTATCCGCGGTTCGTCCGGTAATCTCGATGTCACCAATACGGGCCAGATTATTAACATCGTATTAATTGAACAAAGCTCGCGTTCCACTATCTCCGCTGATGTGAATATGACCAATTACCGGGATGGCAGCCTGAAATCGGGAGGCTCATTCTCCTACAGTGCACAGGCAGGAATGCTGAGTTATTTATTCAGCTTCGAAGCAACTCCCGGCTATGAGTTTTTCGAGAGTACAGAGAACAGTATCAATGGCGATATTTCACTCAATGACCGCATCGTCATCGATCGGGAGAAAGACCTCACAACCTACACATTGAACAGCAATTTCAATTTTGACTTGAGCGATGCCGACCGTCTAACAATTAATGCACTTTATAGCGAAGCAGATCCTCCCAGCAAATTGACACGGAATATAACTGATTTTAACACCGGCACTCCTGTCGATCGCTTCGAGAGTGAGGATATTCCCGCCACTGAGGATAACTGGGAAATCGGCCTCGACTACGAGCACCGCTTCGCCAATAGTGGTCGCTTCAAGTTGCTATCCATCGTCAATGACGTGAATAGAGACAGTACCCGGGAACGGTTTTTTTCCGCATCTGCTCAGGACCAACAGCTTAAAAATCTGTTTCTGGACAGTAATGCCCGAACCCGCGAGCGCATAGTGCGCTCCTCCTATACCTGGCCGGTGGCAGAATCTCAGACGCTTGAGGTGGGCATTGAGCGGGCACAAACCATCCTCGATTCATCTCTGAAGATAGGCCTAAACATACCGGGGATTAGTGATTTAGCGTTCGGCGGATTGGTGCCCGTTGCGCTACCCATAGCCGACTCGACGGTGGAAGAGATCCGTTACGAGAGTTTTATCGTGCATAACTGGCAGATCAATTCTCGTAATACACTGGAGAGTTCCTTTCTGTTCGAAGCATCGGAGATCGAACAAACCGGTGATGCGAAGAACAAACGGGACTTTACTTTTCCCAAACCCAAATTCAGTTATCGCTTTGATATCAATCAGTCCACCCAGTTCCGAGCCACAGTGGAGAAATTTATCTCACAACTGAGCTTCGCCGATTTTACTGCGAATACAGAAAACCGTGATGATGATCAGGACACACTCGGTGGCAATCCCTCGCTAGTGCAGGAAGAGTGGTGGCGTTATACATTGAACCTCGAATACCGCCTGCCCCAGGATGGTGGTGTATTGAACTCACGACTTTTTTTCTTCGATGTTGAGAATGCCATTGGTCGAATAGATGTATCGCCATCGGAGGATAATCTGCAGGCGGTAAATGGCAATGTTGGTGACGGGACAATTCTGGGCCTGGATCTGGATGCCAGTATCCGCTTTGGTTTTATCGGTTTACCAGAGGCAGTGTTAACGGCAGGCGNGCTGGNGCAGGAATCGAAAATTAACGACCCCCTCATTGGCCTTGAGCGCAAAGTGGTTCCTTTCGACCGGGGTAACTACAGGCTGGGATTTCGCCACGATGTTACCTCCCAAAATTTTAGCTACGGTTTTAATTACCGGGACGGAATAAACGGTAATCGTCCATTCTGGGACATTGATAAAGTGCAGTTCCTTGGCTCAAGCAGCGATCTTACGCTGTTTTTTGAAACCCAGGGCTTTGGGGGTCTGACCTATCGCTTCGAGTCGATTAACAGCCTCGATCATGAACGGTGTAACGTAAGAAGACGATTTGTGGGCCGCCTCTCGGCAGGGATCCTGCAAGAAATCGAAGAAAACTGCGCCACAACAGGCAGGCTATTTGCCTTTAAAATCCGCGGAACATTTTAATCCCTTTGGGTCTTCAATCCCGTATCAGTCCCTGTATTCAGTAGCGGGNTCGCATGCCCTTATAAGTGCTTCCCCGCGTCCAAAGCTCCCGAGTTTACTGGCTGGTAGAGCAGTCTGGCCTATCCGATTGATCGCCTGTTGGGCGAGTCTAGTCTCCGGTACTTGTTGCCACTAAACAGTTCTTATAGAATCTTGTCTAACAGGCGCACAAAATAAACAAATCTACCGGAGTTCCGGGCGCTGTAGACGTTATCAAGGCCGTGGCTACCTGCTTGCTATACGACTAATAATTTCTTGTTTTTTTTGAGATAGACTGAATGACCGACTTGATAATTGTTCTGGCGATTTCACAACTTGCTATGCTGGGCTCGTCTGTTCTGATACTGCAACGCGGCAAGTTGTCCGGCCTGATAACAATGTTCAGTCTCTGCCTGATTGCCTATCTTCTCGGTCTGTTATCCATATTTCCTGAAAGCGAGCTTTTAAGCTACTTGTTTGCCCGTTTATCTACTGTAAGACCATTAGTCCTCTGGCTGATTGCGTTTTACTTTTTCGTAGATAACGAAAAGGTTTCCAACCCCTTGTGGTTGTTAATGGCATATTTTGTACTGGCACGAGCAATTGGAGTACCGCTTTACGACTCATCCACTGAGTTGAGTAATTTCTGGTTTATTATCGTTTACTTTATTCCACAATTAGTCTTGTTGGGCTTTGCAATTCACGGCGTTTATCTGGCCATTAGCAGCTATAGAATTGATTTGCTTGAACAGCGTCGACGCATCAGGCCGCTTTTCCTTTTTGGTATGGGCATACTTACCATGGTCCAGACAGCAAATAGTTTCTTCAGCTTTGTTGATCCATTTTTGGACCAAAGTAGATTTTTCTCTCTTACGCCGGTGCCAACTGTCGTGTTTCCTTTGTACATCTTCGCACTTACATTTGGCCTTAACTTAACCATAACTCGATATGGCATTAGTGCCTTAATTTTGCACCCCAACTCAGAAAAGGATTCCGCTAAAAAGCAAAAAGGCAACAAACAAATCAAGAAGGTGAATTTGTCTTTGCTGAATAATCTGACCAGGGCGATGGAAGAAGACAAACTCTATCGAGAATCAGGATTGTCTATATCTCGACTGGCTGAAGTCTTATCTATACAGGAGTACCAACTTCGACGATTAATTAATCAGGAGCTTAATTATCGAAACTTCAATCAATTTCTCAACCACTATCGGATTATGGATTCTTGCGANCAACTTCACGATTCGAACCAGAGTCAACATTCCATTGCATCGATAGCAATGGATGTCGGCTATTCATCACTCTCGTCCTTCAACAAGGCATTCAAAGAGATAAAGGGAGTTACGCCTTCGTTATTCAGGAGCAGTGAGGTACGCAACGAGGCTGTTTAAGGACCATACTGCTGTATTGCCGCCCGCGGAGATTGGCTAGTTAACTACAGCCAGGCGGTACCAGCTCGTATTGTCATCACTACTGTATTGTGAAAGCACTTTATTTAAGCAATAGTGCCGCCGATGTTTTGGTCCTGCCAAAATGACCGCTTAACGTTGAAAGAGAGACAAGCATCTTTCAGTCACGTATTGTCTCCTGTATACCTCGGCTTAGAGGATTTGCAGAGTATTGACAAACTGCTGCCGAATTGGCTAGCCTTATATTAGTGTTGGATCTAGAGATTCTGTTTTTAGAGCGTTAGTAAGAGAATATTTTTTGTTGAATTTCATGGCGTCGATCAAATAAAGGGAAAGAAAATGAAAACTTTACTCACAGTTTTTGCGCTCGCCGCAGCTCTCACTAGCTGCGAAAACCTGTATGACGATGGTGGCATTCCCCGAATCAGATCCCAGCGTCAAGTCGATGCCTACAATGCCACGGTTAGCTCGGAGAGTCAGAAATTGGTCTGCTCGCGGGAAAGACCCTTAGGCAGCATTATACCCGAGTTCGTCTGTATGACCGTAGCCCAGCAAGAGAGATTTGCGATACAGGCCCGAGAAGAAATTGAATTTCAGCGGCAAACTCAGACCGTCGACGGCAATTAGAACTCATTCATTACTGCTCGCGCCAATGCATGATGCGATAAAAAGCGGGCAACACGATGAGTGTGAGCAAGGTTGAGGAAATAATTCCTCCAATGACGACAGTGGCCAGTGGTCGCTGCACTTCCGCCCCGGTGCCTGTATTCAATGCCATCGGAATAAAACCAAGGCTCGCCACCAGCGCTGTCATAAGTACTGGTCTGAGTCTTGTCATTGCTCCCTCTACAATGGCATAAGTCAAATCCCGCCGCTCTTCCAGCAGGCGACGGATGAAAGACAGCATGATTAGTCCATTGAGTACTGCTACACCGGACAAGGCAATAAAACCCACCCCAGCCGAAATCGAAAGTGGCATATCTCGATACCACAGCGCAAGCACACCACCGGTGAGAGCGAGCGGGACGCCGGTAAAAATCACCAGTGCATCTTTGAATGAACTGAATGCCATCAACAACAAACCAAAAATCACCACCAGCGTAACCGGAACCACCAGTGAGAGACGATTCCGGGCAGATTCAAGTTGTTGGAAAGTGCCCCCATATTCAATCCAGTAGCCAGGAGCCAATCTCAGTTGCGCTTCGATTCGCTGCCGGGCCTCAGCCACAAACGATCCCAGATCGCGATCTCGAATATTTGCCGTAATAACTACACGCCGTTTGCCATTTTCCCGATTGACCTGATTGGGCGCTGTCGTGGTTTCTATCGTAGCAACCTCGGCTAGTGGCACATAGCCGGGGCCATCACTGAATGAGTCGGTAGGCACCGGCAAGCGCTCCAATCGTTTGATATCGGTCCTCATTTTTTCAGGCAGACGCACAATCAGTTCAAAACGACGATCACCCTCATAGATCAGCCCTGCGGACTCTCCTCCCATGGCTGTGCCGACCAAAGATTGCAGATCGCTGACATTGATTCCGTAACGCGCCAATATTTCACGCCTTGGGATAATCGTTAGTGTGGGCAGTCCCGTGACCTGCTCGACCTGAACATCCGTAGCACCTTCTATTGGCCCAATAATTCCCTCTACTTCCTCGGCCAATAACAGCAATTGATCGAGATCATCACCGAAAACCTTGATTCCCAGATCCGCTCTTACTCCGGAAATCAGTTCATTGAAGCGCATCTCTATGGGCTGAGTGAATTCGTAATTGTTACCAGGCAGTTGCATCACTGCTGCCTCCAGCTCTTGCAGAAATTCAGCCTTGGTCTTGTTTATATCCTCCCACTCTGCCGGTGGCTTCAGCATCAAAAAAGTATCTGCCACGCCAGGCGGCATGGGATCTGTTGCAACTTCGGGTGTGCCAATTTTTGAAAACACTTTTTCCACTTCTGAAAACTGTCTGATTCTGTTTTCCAGAGCCAGTTGCATACCAACTGCCTGATCCAGACCGGTACCGGGAATCCGCAATGCATGCATGGCGATATCGCCTTCGTCCAGTTGCGGAATGAATTCCGAACCCAGCGTCGTTGCCAGCCAGATACAAAAAGCAACCAGACCGATCGCGGCGACCGTTAGCAGCCAGCGCAGTTTCAGTGAGAGAATTAATACAGGTCGGTAGATTACCTTCAGCGCGCGCATGAGAATATTTTCCTGCTCCGCCAGTTTCCCTGTCATAAACAGTGCCAAGAAAGCGGGCACTAAGGTAAAGGAAAGCACCAGGGCCGTACTAAGCGCCAGGATTACGGTGATGGCCATTGGGTGAAACATTTTTCCTTCGATGCCGGTAAGAGCAAAAATTGGCAGGTAAACAAAGGTAATAATTCCGATACCAAACAGGCTCGGCCTGATAACTTCGTTGGTCGCATCAAAAACAATGCTCATTCGCTCACCCCGAGACAGTACCCCTGAGCCATCGCGCTGTGCTTCGGAGAGACGCCGTATACTGTTCTCCACAATAATTACCGCACCATCTACGATCAAGCCAAAATCCAGCGCTCCCAGACTCATTAAATTGGCCGACACTCCGAATGTCACC
>PBTO01000031.1 GCA_002726595.1 Gammaproteobacteria bacterium
TATGAATCGGAGATGGCTGGATTAAAGAAAGTTGCTTAACTGGGTTGTAAAGAAAAGCTGGACCACGTCAAAGCGTGCGTAAATTGCAACTGGTTGAAAACCCTGGCGTTTGAAATCGACATTTCGAGAAAGTGAGCAAAAACCTGTGGGAAACCGAGCCTGGCCATCATTTTTGGGTGAGAATTGGCAGAAATAAGAGGCTTTTTCAGGATTTCCCTAATGTCTGCTTCGCCCAATTTGGCATATTTTGACCCAACGCCAGAAAATACAGAGTTTTTCAACAGTATCGGTCGAAAGCCGCCAGCCAGCCCCTACCCACCAGACTTTGCCACAATGTCCGCTATGAGCTCAATAGCAGACCCTATGTCGCCCTATACAGCCTTCTTAACCCGTATTTTCCTGCCATCCAGCATACTGCCATTAAGTTGCTTCATTGCCGCCTTAGCCTCACCGACCTTGGGAATTTCCACAAAGGCGAACCCTTTGGATCCGCCGGACTTCTTATCCAGTACCAGGTTTGTGGATTGCACCGCGCCGTGGGCTTCAAAGATAGCTTGAATTTCTGCCTCTGTGGTGGTTCTTGATAGGTTTCTAACTAATAGCTTCATAGAGTTTTCTTGCCAACTGGCAAAGAGCGGCAGTAAATTTTTTGGGATTGCTACTCAAAAATGTCCGAGCAATCCAGTCAGATAATGATTTGAAAATCTGTGCAACCTACAAAATTACCTGTGCAACCACTGTGCAGGCAAGAAAAATGCGCTATAGACTGACTTAAAAATCTATAACGCATTGATATTATTGGTAATAATGGTAGGCCTATTGGGGCTCGAACATTAGACAAACGAAATATGAGTCCGCTATTCTAACCAACTAAGTTATAAGCCCTTTTACTATAGCGACTGAAAAGATTTAAGCCAATCACCCACGGTAACAGCTACATACAAACAGTTACCTGGGATGCAGACGGCACACCGAATGCCAAGGCGATTCTTACCTACTCACAGTCGCCGGAACCAGACTCGGAGTTTTATTCCGACATGACTAAACAGTATTACCAGAGTCAATGGGTGGATTTGCCATTCACGGATGAGGAAATTGAAACTTCTAAATTAAGAGAAGAAGTGTTGAGATTTTAGTAGAAGACGGAGTCGTAAAAGCTGGGGGGTCAGGTCTTGTGTGTTGGACTTGCCCCCTTTTTCAATAGTGATTAAAAGGATTCCAATATTGCTTAATAAGAAAGCCGTCAGCGATAATACTGACTACCCTCCCCTGGGCAGATCGCCACCCTGGAAATTTTGTCTGATCGTTGACTAACCTCGAACAATCAACCGCTTGATCGCTCGTTTTATCTTTTTGGTGTGGTCATTCAGATAATGAAATTCCGGCCGGTCATCCAAAGGCAGCAGATTCATGCAGGCGTTGGCCTCATAGAATAGCAGGCCGTCTTCATCCGGCAGGAAAGCACAATCCAATCCCCAGACATCAAGCTGGATGCGGTGATGCAGTTCCTTCAGGACCTGCAGTTGCCGTTGCCCGAGACGATCATAAAAACGATCCAGAAACTCAGCCTCGTAGTTCCGCGCGTCATGATTCCCTATCATGTATTCATCCCGGGTGTGAGAGTGAATACACCAATGGTTTGACAAAATGCAATGACGCGGAAAAATCTCGCCATCGACAAAGGCGATGCGAACCTTGTGGAACAGGTCGTTCCAGCCTCTAATCTCTCGGTATTCGATCAGCAGCAATTCGCGACCCGAGCCCTGATAGCGATTTAGTGTTTCCTGCTCAACAAATGGATCGGCAATCGCAGTCATCTTGGGAACATGAAGCCCCGGGATGTCACCATAACGTTCTGACGCCACCTTTCGCGCTGTCAATGCGACAAAATCAGGGTGATTAAATACACGAGCAACATGGCTGTTGTCGGCAAGGCGCTTGGCAGCCAGCAATGATTGGCTGGAAGAATCTGCGCTGCCAACCAGATTAAACAGATTCAGCTGCACGGCCCCATGGAAGTTGACGTTCTTGTTATGCCCGGCCACCACAACCGTACTGTTTTTGATGATCAGCGGATCCTTCTGAATGAGTAGCGTCAATGGCAAAACACCATTCATCGCCAGCCAAATTTCTCCTTCGGCTGTGGAACCTTTTTGCAGCGTGCCGTAGGTCTTATCCTCCGGTCCTAGAAAAAATAACGTCTGCTTCAAATTGATCCTGTCGAATTTTTCTTATCTGAACAGTGAATTACGATTGCGGCTATTCTGATTCCATTTTCAATAGCCGGCAGCCATTTTCGCCAACTGATGGCACTGAAAAAAATCGTTCGATATGACCAGCCTATAGTGGATACCAAGATCCGACCAATATAGAGTTGTTCTGGTTGGCCTGCTTCCGTGATGATTGGGCCCTATCTTAAAGCAAATTCGGGTTACGTAGATATTTTATTCATCGACAGCGCTGTGCAGGTGCCCCGTATATTGTTGTTCAAATTTTGCCGCTTTATTTTCAGCAAAGAACAATGTGCTTAATCAGTACTTGCTTGACTATGACCAATCGTTGAAATACGGCAGGGCAGCCGGTCATAACAAGCGTATTCTTTACTCGTGGGCACATTTCACTCGCAATTATCAATCCGTGACCTATCGAATAGTTCTGGGCTCATAGCACGGTCGAAATGAGCTCGTTCAACAAGCCCGGGATGATAAAATTTTGACAAAACCTTGTGCTGCCACGGCCTGGGCCTAAAGTCTCAAACACGTACTAATAGCTTCCGTTCCTGCACTTGCTCCTGATCTACATTCTTGTAAGCCACGACGATATTCAGTCTCCTGCCGTAATAGAAGAAAATCAGCTTGAAGTTAAACAATGTAGGTACTGCAAATTCCATTCTTTAGAGGGTTCTAATGTATTGATCTTTTTCATTGCAATAGATGGTGCTAACAGGTAGGACCTTTTCCTAGGTACTTTCCTAGTCAAATTGTGTAATTGGAGACCTGATCCCAATTGCTCTATCGCTATTACCATCATGGATCTTCGAGGCGTCGTCCCGGACAGGCGGAGCCGTTCAGCGCCGTAACGCGTAGCATCGCCACGCCTCTGCGCTCGAATGCATCTTACCCGACACTTCCCTTTTAAGACAAATTGAACCAAACTACAGCAGGATAGCGTCGTTGCTATTTTTGTTCTGGTTAACTTTAGGTGGTGTGTCCATGAAAACAATACGAATAGGTCTATTTGTTATGGCTACTCTTGTTTCTATCCAGTCCTTCGCTCAGAAAATCGTAGTTGCGCACCGGGGTGCTAGCGGCTATTTGCCCGAACACACACTGCCGGCGAAGGCAATGGCCCATGCGATGGGTGCCGACTATATCGAGCAAGATGTGGTCATGACCAAAGACGACCATTTGATTGTTTTGCACGACATAACCCTCGATAGAACCACCGATGTGGCCGAGCAGTTTCCTGCCCGTATCAGAGATGACGGACGGTACTACGCAATTGACTTCACACTGGATGAAATTCGCAGGCTCAATGTAAGCGAAGGTTTTAGAAATCGAGGTGGCGTAAAAACCCAATCCTATACCGATCGGTTTCCCATGGGATCTTCGTCTTTCAGTATTCCCACACTAATCGAGGAAATTGAACTCATTCAGGGAATGAACAAATCAACCGGAAAGGACATCGGTATCTATCCCGAAGTAAAATCACCCGAATTCCATCGTGAGGCAGGTAAAGACATTAGCACTGCTCTGGTTAATGTGCTGAAAGAATATGGCTACACTACAAAACAGGATAAAGTATTTGTACAGACCTTTAGTTTTGACGAACTAAAAATAATCCACGACGAAATTCTTCCCGCCGCTGGTGTGGACCTTAACTTGATTCAGCTGATCGGTGGTGAAGCATCTTACCCCTGGATGTTCGAAGCCGATGGCATGGACACGCTAGCTAATTTTGCCGATGGGATTGGACCTGAAAAAGGCCTGGTTATACGCCGCGATTCAATCAAAGCTAATATAAAAATCTCGGATCTGGTAGAACAAGCCCATACTGCCGGCATGCAAGTTCACCCCTACACATATCGACTCGATCCGGGTCAGGTGCCCCAGTATGCAGACAGTTTCGAAAATCTGCTTGAGTTACATTATTTTGGAGCGAATGTAGACGGAGTATTCACAGACTTTCCCGACCGCGCAGTTCAATTTTTAAATAATAGATAAATCATAATGTAGACAGTGCATCAAACAGAGCTACGTCTTTTATTTGCCAAATTGGACATCAACAAGTGGTTTGCCTAAAATCGATATCGAATTCCGACAAATGCTGCCCTCGGTGCACCAGCTCCAAGGAACCGGGGAATAGTAAAGTCCTCAATGATAGGCACTTCAACTTCACTAGGCTCCTCACCCAGTAAGCCAAAGGTTTCATATTTTTCGTCGAAAATATTTTCAATCCTGGCAACAAGCTCGAAGCTGTCGCTAAATCGGTAGCGTGCCCGCAATCCAACAACTGTATAACCAGACACTTCGCTGAGCTGGTTGGACTCATCGCCTCGAATCACCTGGCCGTCATTGCTGAGTATATTCAAACCAAGACTGAAATTATTGCTTAACTGATAATCTGCACTCAATTTAAATTGATGACGGGGAATGCCTGGAATCTGGTCACCTTTACTGACAGAGATTTCTCCCTCTTCATCAGCAAAGTCATGGTTTGGACTCAACACCTGAAAATCGTCTTCGAAACTGGCGTCGACATAGCTATAGGCGGCAAACCAACTGAGGGCTTGCAGTGTTCCGCTTACACTGCTTTCGAAACCAACACGCTGTGTTTCATCAACATTGGCGAACAGGCCGGTTGATCGACCAGTGGTTTGAAACAGAATGTCATCCCGATTGGTAGTATGAAATACGCCTGCCTGATAGTTTACTGTACCCAGAAGTCCCCGTGCGCCGATTTCGAAACTCCTGGCTACCACGTCATCCAGAGGCGGATCGGAAAGGAAGGCATTGGGCAGGCGACACTCCAGGTCTACATCCTCCGGGTCCTCACCGTTTTCTATTGCAAAAGCCACTGCGAGATCGAACACGCCTTCGTTACAGGCTAGTTCAATTGGAGTCGGGGCGCGAGATGATTCGCTGTAAGTGGCAAACAGATTGTGATTTTCATTCGCTTGCCAGGTTAATCCAATAGCTGGATTGGTTCGAACAAAATTGTGTTTGCCATTTAATTCGGGTTGGGCTCCAGAGCGGTCCTTCAACTCAACATCGGTATCGTTCAGGCGAGCGGAAACGGTCAATGCGACGGTAGCGCTCAGGTCTGTAATGTTAGCGAAATAGAAACTGTTCGTTTCGGTTTGGGTTTTGATAGAAGTTGCCGCATCGTCAATGAACGTGCCTGTCCCAAATCCAGATGTCAGCCGGGTAACGGGATTCATTTCTGTAAGCTCTAACACAGAATTGAAGCTGGACTCGCCTTTGAAGTAGCTAAGACCAGCAATCAGCTGATTCGGTTTGCCCAGCAGATTGCCGTTCAGCGTCCATTGAAAATCTGCGCCACTGCTCTCCTGACTTCGGTCACTAAGATTATTAATCCCCTCATCGGATAAGATTCCTGTGCCACTCAGTTCGCTTTCATCGAAACCCTGCAGTTCGAATTCATCGTCTAAATTGAGAGTCGATGCCGATGTATTCAGAAAATCCTCAAGCACATCGGCATTGGCAAACTGGTTTTCACAAATATCGTCATCGTCCAATCCCAGTTCTTCAAGATCATCTTGCTCCAGGCCTTCGAGTAGTTGCGCCATGCCACCGAGTTCACAAATCGCGAATTCAGAGACATCGCCATTAAATGAATCTGTTTTATTTTCTCGGTAACTTACGCTAGCATTAAAATCGAGTGCAGCGCTGAAACTATGTTGAAAATCGACGCTGAGCATGTACATGTCGTTTTCTGTAATATCCGGGCCGGTAAAAAGCGCTTCTCTGTCATACGACAACAATTCAACCGGAGAGGCTCCATTGCCAATTAATTCAGAGTCACCGTATTGATAATTGAAATTCAAACTGCTGGCCTCTGTTCTCCATCCCAGGCTGCCGTAAAAATTCAGGGCATCTGAATTGGAAGCGTCTCGCCAACCCTCTTCCTCAAAATATTGCAGGTTGCCATAATAGCCAAATGCGCCATTGTTGTTACCGGCCTGTATTGAAGTTGTGACCCGTTCAAACGACCCGGCGTTTACTTCCAAATCTGATCCCTGATAGCTAAATCCATTTTTCATATTTACCACCAGAGAGCCTCCCAGCGTATTGAGGCCGAACAGCGGATTGGCACCACCGCTCATCGTAACCGAGTCAACTGCACTATCAGGTAGTAAATCCCAGTTAACGGTATCTCCAAGTGGCTCATTTATACGAACACTGTTTTGATACACAGCGATTCCCTGTGCCAGGCCAAGCAGGGGTGATGCGGTGAAACCACGGTACTGCAGATCGGGTTGTAGTGGGTTGCTCTGGGCATCGTTTAGAGTAACGCTGGCAAATCCCTGTTTGAGGAAATCTGCTACGCTTAGTGAGTTAGCATTTTCAATGTCGCCTGCGTTGCCTGTTTGGATGGGGAAGGGAATTTTGTTGCGATCCAGTCCGGTTCCATTGGGGGTTACCCCAATGACGACAATTTCTTCAGGTTGCTGCGCTGCAGCGCTACCAAGAAGCAGGCTGGATAACAAAAAGCTGTATATCCTTCTCACCAAATACTCCGTCGCCAGGGGCGGCTGGTTAAGTACAAAGGGGCTGATTATACGCAAAAAACCACTACATTGGCCCTTAATTAACGTGTTCGATGAGAGGCCCACCTCAATGTCGAGCAAGCTAGGTGGGAAATCAATATTCCTGTTGTATTTGAAAAATCCGAAGCTTTACGATACAAAGCTTTAAATCTAAAACTTAGCTGTTCAATTGGAGAGGCCATGGCAACGTATCTTGTGACAGGGACTAACCGGGGGATTGGTCTCGAGTTCGTCGAGCAACTCATTCAAAGAGGTGATGAGATTCTGGCAACCTGCCGTAATATCGACACCGCTCTTGAATTAAAGCAATTGCATATTACCTATGCGGATTTGCATCTGTTAGAGCTGGACTTATCCCAACCTGAATCGCTACACAACTTTGCCAACCAACTCAAGGGAGCGGCGATTGATGTGTTCATTAATAATGCTGGTGTTTACGGACCAAAGAATGTTGAGTTTGGTACTGTAAATAGAAGAGTTTGGGCGCAGGTATTCCAGGTTAATACCATAGCACCGCTATTGCTTACTCAGGCGCTGGAGGATAATTTCAAGCGCGGGAATGATAAAAAGTTGGTCTATATAAGTTCCAAGGTTGGCTCAATTGACGATAATCGGGGTGGAGGGGGCTATATTTACCGCAGTTCGAAAACCGCGCTCAACCAGGTAGTAAAGAGCCTTTCCATCGACCTCTATGAAGATGGTTTCATTGCTACTGCTTTACATCCGGGTTGGGTATTGACCGAAATGGGAGGGCCGAATGCGCTTATTTCTCCCTCTACCAGTGTGAGCGGCATGTTACAGGTCATCGATGGGCTTACCCTGGAGCAGTCTGGTTGTTTTATTAATTACGATGGTACTGAAATTCCCTGGTAACTTAAGCGCGCCCTTGTGCTAATCTTGGCTCTGCGTCGTTTAGGCACGGTGATTTGCGCCGATATGAGATGTGTAAGCACTCGCTAATGACGCGTGACTAACAGGTTGTAGATGAACACAAAGATCTTGCGGCTAAATAAAACGGGATTGCCGGTGAGCTGGCTGACCCGGGAAGAAACAGCGACTTTAGTGGTTAAGGATTTGGTTATCTGGTCGCTTGGAAATACTGTAATGGAAATTCGTGGCGGTATAAACCGCAGCGGCAATCAGTCTGTTCTCAAACTACCCAGCATCGTTGCCTGTGCTGGCAAGGTACACAAAGACAATTTCAATCCACCGCTGGAAAACAGATTTCTGTTTCGTCGCGACAAAAATATATGTCTATATTGCGGCGGACAATTTAAATGGAACAAACTGTCCAGAGATCATGTTAAACCTCTATCCAAAGGCGGCAGCGATGCGTGGACCAACGTGGTTACATCTTGCAGGCGCTGTAACAACAGAAAGGCCGATCGCAGTCCTGAAGACTGCGGTATGCAACTTCTGGCAATACCCTTTGTTCCCAATCAATATGAATTTCTTTATCTGTCGAATCACAACGTGCTGGCAGATCAGATGGAATTTCTCAGTGCACGCTTTTCCAGACACATAAAACTCTCCTAGGGCCCCGCTGAGAGCTAACCGTATTATTCAGAGGCGCCCTAGTCTGGATAACTTCGCCCTTGCCGATTTATCCTTTGTTGCTATTGTTGTTCAATAGCATTAAGTTCCCCAGTCAGCGGGAAAATCCTGGCTCAGGCCACGTTAAGAGAATAGCTGCGGGTATAACAATGAAAAAAACGGGACAACTGGAAATTATTCTTCGAATCAAACTGGTAGTTTTATTTGGCGGGCTGTTCACTGCCTGTCAGGTGGTCGATGCGCAGCGCGGTTCTGCCGATTTTGTCAACTTCGAGAAATTTGCGCTCGAAGAAAGCATGCGGGGCGGCGGCGTTGAAGTTGCCGATATGGATGGAGACGGTCTGACGGATATTATTGCCATGTTCACAAATCCAGACCAGTTTGCCTGGTTTAAAAATCCATCATGGGAGAAGTTTGTTATTAGCACTGTAGCCAGTGGCGGTATCGATTCTGCCCCGATGGACATAGATGCTGATGGTGATATGGATATCGTGCTTGCCAGTGACTTCGCCCTGGGCAGATCAACAGAGGGTGGTCTGTTGAACTGGCTGGAAAATCCTGGCAATCCAACTCAAATTCAGGAATGGGAGATGCACTACATCGACGAGGTCCCCACCTCCCATCGTGTTAAATGGGGCGATATCAATGGCGATGGCGAGCTGGAACTGGTCAACCTGCCAATCATCGGATTTGGCGCCGAGGCACCGCTGTATGATGTTGGTCTGCAGCTAAAAGCCTATGCAATTCCTGATAATCTGAATGTAGATAGCTGGCCGGGCGTCATCCTCGATCAATCATTAGAGCTGTCACATGGCCTGGAATTATTCGATTGGGATGGGAATGGTAAAGATGACATCCTCTCGGCGAGTTTTGGTGGAGTCCACCTGTTTCAACTGGCTACGCAGGGGCAAGCTGTTGCCAAGACAGCTATTGCTGCCGGCAAGCAGGGTGCAGACCGACCTGACATCGGTTCCAGTGAAATCGATGTCGGTGCATTAAACGGGACCCGATTTGTGGCGACAGTGGAGCCCTGGCACGGCAATGAAGTGGTGGTGTATACCGCTGGAGTAAATTCACAGGCGCTGTGGAATAGACAGGTTATCGAAACAGAATTGGTCGATGGTCACGGCCTGCTGACTGCCGATCTTAACAATGACGGTATGGACGAGATCATCGCTGGAGGTCGTTCCGAGCCGTATCAACTGTATATCTACCGTTTTGTTTCAGATAGTGGGGAATGGAACAGGATCGATCTCGACGTCGGTGGAATAGCCCTGTCTGGATTGGCGATTGAAGACTTGAATGGCGATGGCTACACCGACATTATCGGTATTGGTTCGGCCACACAAAATGTGGTCTATTACGAAAATTCGGGTCGCTAGCTGTAAAAGGGTTAAAACAGAGTGTAAACAGCACGCGACTGTTTACACTCCGATCGAGTGATAAGCGCTAGTTTCCGGGCACTTCATTCCCCGCAATCCAGACACTGTCAACAGTTTTGGTATTCTCGATATTGTCTGCGGGATTTTCATTGAGAACCACCAGGTCCCCCCATTTGCCAGGCTCCAAAGTGCCGATATCTCCCGCATTGATGCATTCTGCAGCCACACCGGTTGCTGATCGAATAGCATCCAGTGGCGACATTCCCGAGTCCACCATCATCTGTAATTCCATGTGCTCAAAGTAACCCTGAAATCTGGCCGCCGGACCCGTATCGGTGCCCATGGCTATCTTCACACCGTTGTTGCTGAGAGTGCCCACATTAGCCATCGCCACTTCCAGGGCCGCCTTGTATTGCTGTGCGGATGAGCTATTGCGCATGCGCGATTGCCGCTCAGGCTCTCTGAGTGTTGCCAGAATGGCTGGCTCCACTTCTTTCAGGAAAAAGGGGTCGGCAAAGAAGAAAGGTTCACTCTCATAAACAAAGGTCGAGACCTCGCGGGTAAGAGTAGGTATATAGCAAACGTCTTTGTCGTTAATAAGACTAATCAATTGCTGGTCCACCGCCTCGTCCCGAACGCTGTGTGCGATCAGATCGGCTCCTGCATTCAAAACAAATTTGGCATCATCCTGATAGAACAGATGCACGGCTACTGGCAAGCGACGAATATGGGCTTGATCGACTAGCGCCTCCAGCAGATTCTGGGGCATTTTCGATGTATTACCCAGGTTGTCGTCAACTCGAACCTTGATAAAATTTGCCCCCATATCGGCATTGCTGTTCACTGCACTGCGCACGGCGGCTTCATTGTTGCCAACGACCACTGAACCGGAAACCAGAATGCGAGCCCGCTCCAGATCGGCGCTGTACTGGGAATCCCTTAATTGAAAGCCCTGTGCTTCATCTCCTCCCAGGCTGTTGACCGTGGTGACGCCATACCGCGCATAGAGTGAAAGCTGCCGTTCAAGATTTTCAGTATTGTAGTGCCCGCCCTCCAGGCCGAGGGTGCCACCTACATGGCCGTGGGCGTTGATCAGACCGGGAATAATAGTTTTGCCACTCACATCGATCTGTTGAGTGCCGGCTGGCAGGGTGACAGCACTGCGTGGCCCAACTGTGCGGATACGACCGTCGGTAATGACGATGACGCCGTCTTCCAGCGGTGCCGCGTCGGTCCCATCGATGATGCGTGCCCCAACAAATGCAATGCTGCCTTCGTTGGCAAATACGGATGGCCAATGCAAGAGCAGCCCGCCAAGTAATACCAATCCAACGCTAATTATTTTTTTCATGTTGATCTCCTGTAGAGTGTCCAATTGGAGCGGATTCACCGCAATAAATCAATTATTTCAACACAGAGGCCTTCATTTCAGCCCCGCTTGTTACCCAGGACAGCGATATGGGAGCAATACGGACGAGACGCTTTCATGCTACGATCCGCGCTTCGACTCTCGCCTGAATCAATCCAATAGCCCGATGCAAAGAAATTTTTATGGGTTCGTCCTATCTTTGAATGCTGCATTTATGTGGGGCGTCTTACCCATAGCATTAAAGGAATTACTGGCTGGTATGGACGCCATGACTATCGTCTGGTACCGCTTTCTGGTTGCCGGCCTGGTTTTATTCATTTTTCTTGCTTACAACCGGCGCTTTCCTGATCCGAGAAAAGTCCAGGTCAATGTGCGCTGGCTGCTTATTATTGCTGCCATCGGGCTGGGTAGTAATTACTTCCTGTTCTCTTTCAGTCTTAACTATGTCAATGCCGAAACTTCCGAAGCGGTAATACAACTAACGACGCTGTTGTTAATTTTGGGCGGAGTGGCGTTTTATAATGAGCCGTTCCTGCCCATTCAGAGATTAGGCACCCTGCTGATTGTGGTGGGTATGGTGCTATTTTTTAACGATCGATTCTCCACGCTGATGAATACCGGTAGTCGAGAATTCACCGGTGTTTCCATTGTATTTGTCGCCGCCCTAACCTGGACGGTCTATGCCCTGGTACAAAAACACCTGCTACTGCACTTTTCGGTTGCGCAGTTGCTGTTGTTGATATACATGTTCCTGGTTTTTACGCTGCTCCCCTTCATTACGCCTCAAATCCTGTTTGATCTGACTACCGCACAATTGCTGTTGTTACTGTTTTGCTGCATAAATACCCTGATTGCTTATGGCTGTTTTGCCGAAGCAATGAATTGCTGGGATGCGTCCAAGGTAAGTGCGGTGTTGGCTCTGGCACCGCTGTTTACTATCAGTGTGCTGAAGTTGATAGTCCGGTTCTATCCCGATTACGCCTTTTCCGACCGACTAAATCTCATTTCCCTGCTCGGCGCATTGGTTCTGGTGCTGGGCTCGGTGTTCACCGCGCTGATGCCGCTGTTCCAGCAAAGGCGTAACAGGGCTGGAATTGGCTGAATCGACTGCTATTTTTGAATTTGACTAATGAATTTATTTGGTCGAAACTCTGTTTCTTCCTGTCATTTCAATACGTAAAACAGATCGGTGGGTATGAGCATGTTCAATAAAATCCTTTCCAGCAGTTTGCTAGTCGCCCTGTTGGCCCTTGTCACAAGTGCCTTGTATGCGGATGTCTCGCGAGTTGAGATAACTGACCGCCAGACAATTGAGTCCGATGATACGAGTCTGACCTATGAAGCGGTTTCTGGTGTGCTCCACTTAACACTGGATCCAACTGATCCCGGTAACAGTGAAATAACTGATATTGCCTATGCGTCGGTCAATAGCGATGGCCTGGTGGCGTATACCGCTGACTTTAAAATGCTGATTCCCCCTGCGGCCGTGTCCAATGGCACGTTACTCTACATGGTAAACAACCGGGGTAGAGGTAGAGTCCCGCCGGAGATTTCACTTGATCACCCACTCAGCCCAATGGGTTTTACCTACCTGTTAACTGGTTGGATTAATGAATTATCTCCAGATAATGGTCGATTGCGATTGCATGCACCTGTTGTGGGCAGTGAACAGCGGCCTATAACCGGCGATGTGCGCTATGAAGTCAGTGTGGGCAGCGCATCAAACAGTGAAAATATAGCCGGCGGGGGACATCTGG
>PBTO01000032.1 GCA_002726595.1 Gammaproteobacteria bacterium
ATTCGATAATTTAATTTTCTTTCAGCATTTTATTTTCTGATCAGACGCTGAATCTCGGAGATTGAACTGACTTCACCCAGTTCTATATAGCGCAGCGGTCTGCCGCGGATATGGGTATGGGAATCGATGAAGCCCGGCATCAAGATTTTACCCTGTAAGTCTACCAGGCTGCCTGCATCGTATTTGCCCACTATTTCTGCAGCGCCAACTTCGACAATGCGCCCCTCGTTCACCACCACGGTATTGGCCAGGGTGAAGGCCTCATCAACAGTGACAACTTTGCCGTTAGTGAGGATCAGATCCACTGCAATGGGCGGGGCTTCGGCTGTTTCAGATTGGGACTGATCTTGCGCTGGTTGACAATTGGCAAGTGCCAGCATTGTCCATACGAGCAGTGTAGATGTTATTGATTTTCTCATCTCAATTAGCCTGTTTCAGTGGTAGTTTCAATTGCTAAGCCGGAGCACGAATCCAAGGCGGCAATTATATTACGGAATCATGCAAAAAAGAAAAAGGGACTCGTGAGTCCCTTTTACAGTTTTTTCCGCCAGAATCCGGGCTAGTCAATCGGCTCCAGTCGCACGACTGCCGTCGTCGCGAAGTCGCCTCTTCCGGCGCCATTACCATCTGAAATGGCAATGTAAATATAACCATCCGGGCCCTGACGCACGTCACGAATCCGGCCCATGTTATAGGCGAGGGTTTCTTCCACTATCACTTCACGGTAATCGTCGCTCATGTGAAGACGTGCAACTTGCTCGCCGGCCAGACCGCCAGCAAAGATGCTGCCATACCACTCGGGGAACTTGTCGCCGGTGTAGACCATGAGACCCGAAGCGGCAATTACCGGTGTCCAGAAATAGGCTGGCCCCGTCATGCCGGCCTGACCGATGCCAACATGGATGGGACTGCCTATCGAACCATAGTTCACACCGTGACCAATTACCGGCCAGCCATAATTGTTCCCCGGTTCGACCAGATTGAGCTCATCTCCACCCTGGGGGCCGTGCTCGGTCATCCAGAGATCACCGGTTTCCGGGTGTACCGCCAGACCCTGGGGGCTACGGTGTCCATAACTCCAGATTTCCGGTAGTGCACCGCTCTGGCCAACAAACGGATTGTCGTCGGGCACACTGCCATCATCATGCAGGCGAACAATGACCCCCTGGTGATTACTCAAATCCTGCGCCGGGTGAGCAGTCAGATCCCCCCTGGCAGGAGCCTGGCGTTCACCGGCAGTCAGGAACAGGTAGCCGTCGTTATCGAAAGCCATCTTGCCGCCGTAGTGGCCGAAACCGAGCGCTTGAGCAGTGAATATTTCCACTACGTTGGTAAGTTGGTCATTTTCTAAACGCCCCCGCACAATCGCGGTGGAGGAACTGTCTCCTACAGGCTTGGCAAAACTCAGGTAAACCCAGCGGTTTTCGCGGAAATTCGGATGGGGAAGGACATCGAACATGCCTCCCTGGCCGACGTAATGTACTTCGGGCACGCCCGGTACTGCTTCCGGCAACAGTTGCCCGTCTCGAACGATTCTCAGCCGCCCGGGTTTTTCCGTAACCAGCATGTCACCGTTAGGCAGCCAGGCCATGGACCAGGGTTGTAGCAGTCCATCCGCAACCGTCACGACTCGATAATCGTGGTGGGCTGCATAGTAGATGTCGGACTGCGCGCTGGCCGCAGCCGCCGTAATAACCAGCAAACTGGTTCCAGCAAATTTTAAAAGATAACGAAGCATAGCTTTTTCCTCTCTATTTCTAATGCAGGTTCGCACATCAGGCGAATATCTGGCAAATCAATATTGGTCCATTCTCAGGATTGATTTCAATTTGTCGAGCAATCCCCAGGAAAACTCGGGAGCTTACGCTCATGGAAACAATTCTGCCAATTGCGCCTTGGCATCGTCGCTGGCGCTATGGTTAAAGCTTCCGATAATGTCTGCCAGTGCCCTGGCTCGATCTGGTGCCTGGGCGTTGGACTGTATCGCTTCCATTGCGCCCTTGCCTTCTTCATTTGCAGAGTGCTCTATGCTGGCAACGGAACTGGCCATGGCGCGAACACCCTGGGCCAGCCCACTGTTGCCGATAATCTCATTCAGCGTAGTCAGGTCGGAGTCTGACGGGCGGTGGCTCAGGCCGGCAACGATGTCAGCTATTTGCTTCAGCGCCACCCCATTGCCTTGGTTTTGTGCCATGGCAATTTGGGAAAACAGACCGATTGCGATAACAAGTATGAGATTCTTTAATATTGTTGTATTCATGATTGTCTCCTGAAAAGCAGGGTTATGTAAGTGCAGCCTGTTGAGTCTATCTCAGTATTCCGCGAATAAATAGCTGCTTGCGACAGAATTGAATTTAGTCGATTTTTTACCAGCCAGTGTGAGGCAGCACTGCATCTGTAGTTGCAAGCTATTACCCGAATTAGATAAACAGCACCCGTCTTGTTCTTACCTACAACGCGCATCAGTCATCGAAAACAGGAAATCCCTGTATCTGTCCTGGTGCAGGCTTTTTTTAATGCCTGATAGCGACTTTATCCGTTACAAAGAATTACAAATCCTCACTTGAGCAAGAGATATAACATATTGATATTATTATGTATTTTATAGACACATCGAAGTCATAGACTTGCTTGTGGACTATAGATTGCTTATCCTTTCTATTGTCCGAACCTTGGCTACTACCATACCTTTTAAATTTCTAGCCGTTGGTGTAGCATCTGTGGCCCCACGGGGCGCGGCGTGGTCGACTCGGCACATGGGTGCGCACGATTTAAAAGATACGGTATCTGGAGAGTTTAAAGATGACAGCAACAAAACGACTGATTTCGTCATTCGTCGTGAGTATCGGCACCCTAATCTGTGCCACAACAGCGTGGAGCCAGACCGGCACCGATGTCAACGCAGGAGATTGGCCGACTTACCACGGCGATTTCGGGTCTCAGCGCTATTCGCCGCTCGACCAGATTAACGCCGAAAACGTAGGCTCTCTGGAGATTGCCTGGCGTTTTTCCACAGAGGGTTTCGGGCCCACTACCGACTTCAACAACCCATCTACGCCACTTGAGGTAGATGGCGTGCTATACGCTGATATAGGCAGCACTCGCAACGTGGTAGCACTTGACGCCACCACAGGACAGGTATTGTGGCTGTGGCGACCACAGGAAGGTGCAAGATTCGACAACGCACCGCGCAAGGGCGCCGGTCGCGGACTGGCCTTCTGGCGTGAGGGCGGCGCATCGCGCATTCTGGACATCACACCTGGCTTTCAACTGATTTCTCTGGACGCCAAAACCGGCTATCCAGACCCGAATTTTGGCAACAACGGCATAGTGGATTTATTCGAAGGACTGCGTAATTCCGACGGTTTTGAGGATATCGACATCGGCTCTTCCGCGCCGCCCTTTGTTATGAACGATGTGATTGTTGTAGGACCAGCGCACCGGGTAGGCATGCGACCGCGGTCCATGTCTAATGTCAAAGGTGACGTACGCGGCTTCGATGTGCGTACCGGTGAACTGCTGTGGACCTTTCACACCATTCCTGAGCGCGGCGAAGTGGGCTTTGAAACCTGGCTGGATTCCGGTGTGGAATTTACCGGTAATGCCGGGGTCTGGGCACCCATGTCAGGTGATCCGGATCTGGGCCATGTTTATCTGCCCGTGGAGTCGGCGACTGGCGACCGCTTCGGTGCCGACCGGCCCGGCAACAACCTTTTTGCGAGCTCCATTGTCGCGCTGGATATCAAAACCGGTGAACGCCAATGGCACTACCAGTTGACCCACCACGACATCTGGGACTGGGACATACCATCCGCGCCGGTTCTCGCAGATTTGCCCAACGGCCGTAGGATCCTCATGTCAGTGACCAAACAATCCTGGGTCTATACCTTCGATAGAGCGACTGGTGAGCCAATCTGGCCTATTGAAGAGCAAGGTGTCCCTGCAGGAGATGTTCCCAGAGAGTGGTACGCTCCTACTCAACCGATCCCTACTCGTCCAGCTCCCTTCGATCGACAAGGCTTCACCGAAGATGATTTGATTGATTTTACACCGGAACTTCGCGCCCTGGCCCTAGAAGCGATAGCAGACTTTCGCTTGAGCCCCAGTGTGTATTCACCTCCATCCCTGGCGGACGCAGCAGACGGTACACGTGGTACCCTGGCATTGCCCTCCGCCACCGGTGGTGCCAATTGGGAGGGCGCTGCCCTCGATCCGGAGACCGGGATTCTCTATGTACCATCGAGAACAGCCCTGGCTGTGTTGTCTGTAGGCAAAGATCCAGAATCAGACCTCGATTACAGCCAGTCATTCGGTGTGCGCGTACCGCGAATCCAGGGTTTGGACATCGTCAAGCCACCCTACGGCCGTATTACGGCAATCGATATGAACTCTGGCGACCACCTCTGGCAGATCGCCAATGCCGATACGCCGGACCGCATCGCCAATCATCCTGCGCTGGAAGGGGTTGATCTTCCACGTACTGGCGTACCGACACGAGCCGGTGTAGTCGCAACCAAAACCCTATTGTTAGTTGGCGAAGGTGGCGGTGGCGGTGGCGCCAGCCCCATTCTGCGCGCTATCGATAAGCAAACCGGTGACATCGTTGCCGAGCTTGAATTACCTAATAATCAATCCGGGCTGCCATTTACCTACGAGCACGATGGCAAGCAATACCTGGCCATGTTCGTCAGTGGCGGTGGCAGTCCCGCCGAACTGGTGGCCTACGCCCTACCGTAACTTAAAGATCAGGAGTGACATATCATGCGAACTTTGTTTAACCGAGCGGTGCTAGCGTCGTTTTTTCTGCTCATCGGCTTGCCAGTGCAAGCCGCTACCTGGGTAATCGCACCGGGCGATTCCCGTGTTGTTTTTCAGTATAAGTATGGTAACGATCCGTATGCGGGCGCATTTACAAACATAGATGCGACCTTCGAGTTTGATCCCATGAGACCCGGCACCTGCGATTTCCAGGTCACCATTCATATTGAAGATATAGAAATTGATTCTCCCGAAGTGCTGGATTACTTGCTCGATTTTGAATTATTCGACGTGGATCAGTGGCCAACCGCAAGCTTTAAGGCAGAGAAATGCAGCCTGAATTCTCTGAATGCCTTCACGTCCGAAGGCACCCTGACAATCCGCGATCAAACCAACCCTTTAAGCTTTCCGTTCAATTTCGACATAGAGACAATTGACGGGCAGATCGGCTTTCACCTGACCAGTGAAGTAACTATCCAGCGGCTGGATTACGGCGTCGGACAGGGCTACTGGGAGAACACGGCTGAAATTCCGAACGACGTGACCATCCAGGTTGATGTCTACGCCATTCAGCAGTAAATAATCAGGTTCTGTCGCAAATAGTCTATTTGCGGCAGAACCCACAAATCCCATCTTCTAAATAGCTGTTTATCTGAAGATAGATCAAGATTTAGTGCAACGTATGCCTTATAATCGCCAACGTGTGCCTTATAATTGCCGTCGGTTTGTAATCGCTAAAAAATAGAGGCTTTAATTCCTATTCCTGGCGAACATTGGCTCTGAGCGCTATGCGCTCAAATAGCGGGGCTGGGCCACCCCCGATATCTGTCCGTTTGGATACAGTCTAACTGTCTGGATGAGACTTCCCGAATTTTGACTGATTATGGATTAATTTTATAGCTATGAATTATTTACTTAACACAAAGTCTTTCAGATTATTTTTTAACCACTACCGGTTTTCACTGCTCCTGGTCTGTTCGGTATTTCTGGTGTCATGTGACCGTTTACTGACGCCTGATTTCGAAACGGAAATAACTGAGGTCAAGGCTGGACAGTACATAATTGATCCGGATCATGCATCGCTTGTATGGAAAATAAATCATTTGGGCTTCTCTACATTCATTGGCCGTTTCAATGAAATGGATGCTTCGCTGGATTTTAATCCAGAGAATATTGAAACTTCCAGTCTGGAAGTTGTCATCAATACGGCCAGTTTGGATATCAATAATCCTGAATTTGCAGAGGAGCTTCGCGGTTCAAATTGGTTTGATTCGGAGACTTTTCCACAAGCAGTATACAGGACGACTTCGTTACTAGAGTCTAATGAAAATACATTCGTATTTGGCGGAGAACTGACATTACTGGGCACTACAGCTCCAGTGAATCTCGATGTTGTTTTTCACGGCGGTGGCCGTAATTTTCTTACCCGAAAAAATACCATAGGTTTCTCAGCAACGGCCTCTTTTATACGATCAGAATTTGGTCTGTCTCGATTCACGTCTTTTGGTGTTGGTGATGAAATTGAATTGGAAATTCATATAGAATTTCAGGAAAGTAGTTAATATTACTTAACATACGCAAAACAAAACCTCATCCAGAGAAGCAGGGTGGGGTTTTTTATTGGACACTATTCAGAGTACCATGGATTCACAGGCATCGAGAATGCCGGCAGCAAAGACCTGACCTTCAGTTTCAGATACACTGTATGTCTTCGGCAGATTTGGTGACGTATTCCAATCCGTCATCAAGCATATAGGTGCACAAGCAATGATTAAGTCTTTCGATCATATCGCTGTTCCAATGGAACGGGTTGCAGAAATGGAGCAGTTCTACACCGACCTTGGCTGCCGAGTTGTAGAGCAGAGTGGTGGCAGAATCTTCGCTGTAATCTTCGGTGATAACAAGATCAATTTTCATACACCGGAACTATGGCAGTCGGGTCAATTCACACTGCGCGGACACACTGCGGAACCCGGGTCTGGCGACATGTGTTTTGTCTGGCAAGGATCTCAGGAAGCTCTACTGTCTACTTTGCAAAAAGCCAGTGCGGAAATTGAAGAAGGCCCGGTGGCCAGAACTGGTGGCATGAACGGTGGGAGCACCCAGGGTACCAGCGTCTACACCCGTGATCCGGATAACAACTTGCTGGAGTTTATAATCTATGGATAACAGAGAGCGACTGTTATGAGGTGGAGATGAAGTGATGCCTGACACTATAGTTCGAAGTACTGAAAAGTGACAAGCTTTCCCACATTTACTGCGGAGCAGGTCGCCAGTTTCCAGGAAAAAGGCTTTCTGTTAGTCGACTTTTCTCTGGATGAGAAGCTGCTGGACGCTATCGTGGCAAAAGTGGAACCCCATTACGATCAGGAACAGTTCCGGCAACGTCGCAACGGAATCCGGATACAGGATGCCTGGAAGCAAGTGGATGAAGTCCGCCAGTTAGCGACGGATTCCCGGATTTGTGCAGCGCTTCAACAACTAATGAGCCGCAAACCCCTGCCATTTCAGACTCTGAATTTCCCCATTGGCACGACCCAATTGGCCCACTCTGACACTATACATTTCAGTTGTATTCCGAAGGGGTACATGATGGGGGTTTGGGTGGCACTGGAAGACATCGACCAGGACAATGGTCCACTGCTTTATTATTCGGGCAGTCACAAGTTAGAAGAATACTCTATGAAGAGTCTTGGTCTGGGGCCGGGCCATGCTAACTACTCCGGATACGAGCAGTGTATTCAGCAAGTAATCAGGGAGAAAGAACTAAAACGTGAGTATGGCCTGATGAAAAAAGGCATGGCGCTGATCTGGCATGCCAATTTACTGCATGGTGGAGCGCCGCAGAACGATCCCAACCGCAGTCGGCATTCACAGGTGACGCATTACTATTTCGAGGGTTGTAAGTACTACACACCGTTGAACAGCCGGTTCCTGCGCCGACAATACCGCTACCCTTTCTGGATCCCCGAGACACCGGATTATGTGCTGCCAGAAGCTCAACCCAGGTTCTCGCGCTGGTTTAAGCGTTTTCTGAAATATTTCAAATAAGCGCACAGAACTGACTATAATTGTATGATTTGTCTATTCGACTAGTGCCTGGTCCTTTAATTTTCGTTCGTAAATGTTGACACCACTTAAACATTGGCTGCTTATTATTGCTGGATCGCTCTCGTTACTTCTGGGAGTGGTTGGTGTATTTCTGCCATTATTGCCCACCGTGCCGTTGGTACTTCTGGCAGCATATTGTTTCGCTCGCTCATCAGAGCGCCTACATAACTGGTTGCTCAGTCATCGGCATTTTGGCTCGATTATTCGAAATTTTGAGTCCGATAAAGGTATTCCACGAAGGATAAAAGTACGAGCTATCACCATGGTCTGGATCGGCATGGGAATCTCGTCCTTGATAGTCGGCAGGCTGATCCTGGTTGCCCTGCTCATTATAATTGGGCTTACTGTTAGTATTTATCTTTGGCGCTTACCCGAGTATTAGGGATAGGTATTGCGAATTGGACAGATAGTACAGATTATGTCTCCATGAGGATGCTAATAACTACACTCCTGCTCCTAACGTTTTGTTCAACCGAAGCTGATCCTTATGCCTGGTTCCAGGGCGAATGGGTATCAGATCCGCGACCAACGATGGCCAATAACCCCCAGTATGATGTTCTTGATCCCGATAGCTATGCCATTGTCAGTGCAATGTATGGAAAAGTACGCTGGACTATAAGTGATAACACTATGGTGTTTTACGATCCGAGGATTGAAAATATCGACGAAACAGAATTTTCCATAGAAGCAATCGATGACAGTACTTTTACATACATTGACCAGTGGGGGGGCAACTTGAGAATTTGGCGGACTGGATCTGGTTTTTGTATGCGTACTATCACGTTACTCGGATTAGAACGCATTACTGAGTGCTTTCGACCTTTTCTGGAAGGAGTACAATAAATAATTCTCAAGTTTATTGGAGTTTTCCTGTTCCCTCAAGGTTGACCCAATTAACCCCAAGCTGTGTAATATCCCATTGAAAATACTTTTTACTACTGAGGATCCACCAATGAAAGCACTAGTTAAATATTTCGCACTTCCAGTAATGTGTTTCCTGTTTGCCTATTCGGCGTTAGCTGACGTTAGCGGCAACTGGGTGTTTGCTGTCACACTGGGCGACCTGGGAAGTGGCGATGCAACTATCAGTCTGAATCAGGAAGCTGAAGGTAAATTGACCGGCATGTATGCGGGCCAGCTTGCTAATGGCCCGATCGCTGGGACTTATGCGGGAGACAGTTTCGAATTCTCATTCAATAGTGATCTCCTTGGAGGAGATATTACCTATCGTGGCGAATTAAGGGAGGATGGTAGTGTGGCTGGCGCCGTGGTTGTTCAGGGTCAGGAAATTGGTTCTTTTACCGGAAAAACGCAGTAAAAAACCACTGAGGAATTACTCCGGGGGGAGTGAAAGCATTGATGCCAATCAATGCCAGGAATAATGAAATGTTTGTAAAAATTTTAAAGGGCCTGGGCGGGTTGGTTGTATTGCTGATGTTAGTGGCAATAGTCGGTTACGTTGCAACCGGACCGATGCAACCGGCGGCAGGTTCCAGTAGTGCCGAATGGCTGGAATCGGGTGCTTATTCAGTTGGGCAGGCAGACTACATTTTTGTCGATGCATCCCGACCTACGGATGAAAACCGCGGCGTTCCCGGTAAGCCAGATCGGACTTTTCCAACCACACTCTGGTACCCAGAAAATGCCGAAGGGCTCCACCCACTTATCATCCACAGCCACGGTATACTGTCTAATAGAGCGGAGATGCCTTATCTGGTTGAGGCGTTAGCTAGCCATGGCTATGTGGTTGCTGCAGCGAATTATCCGCTGAGCTCTGGCGCTACCGAGGGCGGCGCTACACCGAACGATGTAGGCAATCAACCTGCCGATGTGTCGTTCCTTATTGACTCCGTGCTGGCGCTTACTGGAGAAGATAAGCCGTTTGTCGGCTCAATTGATCGGGATCGTATCGGCCTGAGTGGATATTCCCTCGGCGGACTGACCACCAATCTCGCGACGTATCATGCCAGGTTGCGAGATCCTCGGGTCAGTGCGGCGGTTTCCATCGCCGGACTTTCGGTGGCGTTTACCCCTGCCTTCTTTGCTACGACAGAGGTGCCTTACCTTGCCATTTCAGGGACTGCCGATGCGCTCATCGAACATCAACGCAACGCCTCCGATATTACCTCTCGTGTCCGCAATTCCTCGCTGGTAACTATCAGCGGTGGCTCTCATTTAGGATTCGCAGGTTTGGCAGATCCCCTGTTTAGATTCATGAATAACCCGGACACCATCGGTTGTAGCGGTGTACTTGCGGTAATAGGGGATGATCCGGATGCGGTATTTGGGGCGTTGGGCACTGTGGAAGAAGGCGTGGACATGAGCAGAGACCTGCCTGGCATTTGTGACTATGGTTTCGCCGAGGCCATCCATCCCGGCAGGCAGCAGATGATTACCCAGATTGCCGTGTTGAGTTTTTTCGAATCGGTGTTTAATCAGGATAGAACCCAGCGAGGAAAGGCATTACAGCAATTGACCCAAGCGCTTGCTGCGGATTTTCCTGAAGTGTCGTTCGCCCTCTAGAGTGAGGCCTTTGTTATAAACAAAGATGGCAAACTATCGGGGAAGGACTACGATTTTTCTGCAACGAAGCGGGATCTGCCTTCTCTATAGACTTGATCGGGGATTCGTTTTATATTCCCGTAACCCCGCAACAGTGACTTGCCCAGCAAATGAATCCAGCCACAGCTTTACCACTCGCCATTACTGCTCTGTTGTTGGGCGTTACCAAGACTACCCACGCCCAAAGCATAAAGCTTGAGCGATTGCCAACTGAAACCTTAAACATCACCGCGCCCTCTGAACGGGTTACCGGTACACCGGGAAATATGACATTCAGCAACAGGGATTGCCGCTCTTATCCCGTCACGGAAAGCCGATCCCGAATCGTCAATACTGCAGTACAGGAGTGGGCGTATTTTGGCTTCGGTATCCAGGATCAGACCCTCACCACTGTTTCCGGAGAGAGTGCACCGAGAGAGAGGCGCCGGCGACCACGCATGAGCAGCGAGGAAGCCGCACGGGTAGCAGATTCAATCGCTGGATACTGGTCGGCAACGCCAGACAGCGGCTGGATTCTGCAACGGCAGAACGAGTCCTGGAATTCCCGTGGAGTTACCTCAAGATGGCGTACCCCCTGGTCAGCAGCCTTCATATCCTGGGTGATGTGTGAAAACGGATTGGGAGAGCCCGGTCACTTCGAACGGGCCATCGCTCACCACACCTATATTGATCAGGCCATTCTTGCCCGTGAGCAGGGTGATCCAAATACTGCCTTTATGGCCTACGATCCCGGTGAAATGCCAGTCGTTCCTGGAGACCTGCTGTGTCGGGGCAGTCGTCCGGCCTATCAATCGATCGCCGAGCGTCGGCGCCACATTGGTGTGGGCGCCAGAACCCATTGTGATATTGTGGTAAAAATGGATGAAGTGGCAGACCGCATTATGGTCATCGGCGGTAACGTCCGTGGCTCGGTGACAATGAAGTTGTTACCGGCTATCGCCGCAACAAACGGATTATTAAAGCCTGCGCCCTACAATAGGCGGCGGATATTTGCTCATCTGAAACTGAATGCAGATCCGATCTCGGACAATGCACTTGACCTCAGCCCGACCATCAGGGCGATGAATTGTGGCGATATACAGCCAACCACCGCCATGGTGGCGGCCAATCTTACTGTGGAGTCTTCAGACACCTGTAAAGAGTAAGGGTCGGCGGCATAGATTTTTTAATCCCCAGGCTACTCTCCCAACACAGTACCCGAATTTCACCGAAACCCGATGCCACCGTCTCGAACTCTAGGTAACTTACGTTTGATCTTGATCAAGAGACATTCTTTTGAATTTATCTATGCTGAATCAGCACCCGGCAATGATGGCCGAACCGACAGGGAGAATAAGGAGTCGTTTTGTATACAGTAGATGAAATCATGACCACCAATGTAGTGACCCTGCAGCCGGAGGAGCCGGTTTTCAAAGGGATGGCGTTAATGGCGGAAATGCACATTCGTCATCTCCCGATCGTTGACAAGGACCACCATTTATTGGGTATTTTGAGTCATCGGGATATATTGCGAGCCGATGTTTCCAGTTTGAACAGCGGCGGGCAGAAATTTCGCTCAAGTGTTGAAACCAGCCCCATAAGCACCATTATGAGCGAGAAAGTTTGTGCTGCCTCTCCCAAAGACAGCTTACGCAGCGTTGGAAGGATTTTGCTGCAGGAGAAGTTCGGCTGCGTTCCGATCATCGATGAAGGTGTCCTGGTGGGCATAATAACAGATACAGACTATGTTACTGTGGCCATAAATCTGATTGAAGAACTGGAAGATTTTGAAGATGCGGCATAGTTAAATTTGCCAGGCGAGCGGCAATTTCAGGGATTGACAGATTTCCTTCACGGATTGCTCGAACTCTGGATTCAATGGAAGAACCAGTTAGACAGCAGGCAGCCAGCTAAAAACCCCATCCAGCTACTCTGGGTGGGGTTTTTTATTGACTGTACCCCAACGGCAAAGCTTTATACCAAACCAATCGGTAATGCGGGATTTTTCAGTGACAATTACTTATTGATAACTTGCTGCTATGCCATTAACTTAACAACTTGATAGCCTGCTGCCCTCGAATCTCTGGCTAAAGTTGGCAGGTACTAACAAACACAGTACTTCCGGTACTGTTTATCGGAGTGCAAATAGGGTGACAATAATGAAAAGAATAATTTTTATAATCGTGTTGACGCTCCTTAGTATCGCCACACTAGGGATAGTAACCGCCCAACAGCGTCCCACGCTGACTCCCGAACAATTAGCTCGGGTGCAAATACACCCGGTTCCAGGCAAAGCGGGTCTTTACGTTATCCCCGGCTTCGATGGCAGCCTATCCGGAGGCAATGTGGCGGTCAGAGTTACCGGTAACGGTGTTATTCTGGTCGACAATAAATTTGCCTATAGCGCAAGCGACATCATCAGGCAAGTGTCAAGCGTAACCACCGAGCCCATCAGCTATGTGTTGAATACCCACCATCACAGTGACCATGCCGGAAGCAATGCCGACTTTATGCCGGCCGCCCAGGTGATTGGGCATGAGAATGTCCGCCGCAATATTATCCGCAATGACCTGGGCGGTGCTCCACCGATCATCTTTTCCCATAGCACGAGCGTCTTTGTCGGCGATGTCGAAGCGCAGGCCCATCATTTCGGACGCGGCCATACCAACGGCGACTCGGTCATTTACTTTCCCGACCTGCGCACGGTCCATACCGGCGATCTGTTTATCTGGGGAGATCGTCTGGACGGCAGTACAATGGCTCCCTTCATCGACTACGCCAATGGTGGTAGTGCGGCTGAGTGGTCCGCAACTCTCGACGGCTTGCTAACCCTCGATTTTGATACGGTCATTCCGGGTCATGGCCCCATCCTGACCAGGGCTGATGTCAGAACATTTCAGGACAAGTTTTCACGTTTGGTCCTGCGCATGACGAGGTTGATTGATGCGGGTGTGAGTCGGGATGATATCGCTACTCGGCTTGAACTTGACGACCTGAACTGGCCGTTTGCCCCGCGTGCGGTGCAGGCAATCTTCGATGAGTTATCCGGACAGTAAGAGGCCCGTCTCGGTTTCTTCACTCTGTACCAAATACTGTGAGAGAAATGTTGATCAAAAAAATACAGAAATAGACGATGGAAATCGTAATAAGCTATTGTAGTTTCTCGGTGTAACGACCAATTTTTATCGCTTAGTTAGAGCTATTGAATGGAACTGGACTAGAAGCGAATGAAAAATCACCCGCACTTATCAGAAAAGCTTGCACTGCTCTATGCTCTGCGTGCCAATCCTTCGATAAATTGTCATGCTGATTTGGCAAAACGCCTGGGAATTGCTCCCCAGGCGATCAGCATATGGATTCATGGTACTGCTACCCGGACCGGTGATTGTATTCCCAACGCTCAGATTGATGCGGTTGCCTATGTAGTTGCAATCGAGGCTCATTGGTTTGCACTTGACTTGGAAAGTTTTAAAAATAAATTGCATCAAAAACTTGAACGTGAGAGCCGGAGGTATTCAGCCAGGCCTGAGAAAATTTCCCTGTCTTTGCTGCCAATGACCAACGCAGAAATATTTGGTCGAGTAGAAGAGCTGAAATTACTTGATGCTGCCTGGGAGGAATCAGCAAACAATGTTATTCAGGTAGTGGCCTTCGGAGGTGTAGGTAAAAGCACACTGATAAATTGCTGGTTGTCTCGGCTAGAGAAAAAAAATTACCGGGGAGCTGAAAAAGTCTATGCCTGGTCCTTCTACTGGCAAGGAAGTTCTTCAGATGTTAAATCATCAGGAGACTTCTTCATTGAGCATGCGCTGGATTGGTTTGGTGACGAGCAGCCGACCGAGGGCACGCCCTGGGCAAAAGCAACGCGTCTTGCCAATCTGATAAGAGCTTCTAAAACCTTACTCATTTTGGATGGTCTTGAGCCATTGCAATTCCCCCCGGGTCCGAAGAAGGGACAAGTAGAAAACCCGGCTGTAGCCCTGTTGATCAGGGAGCTAGCTTCTGATAATAGCGGTTTGTGTGTTATTACTTCACGCATCGGTGTGACTGATCTGATTTCGTATCAGGACGGACGAGTTCAAACAATAGATTTAGGTTCTCTTTCGGTTGAAGCAGGCACACAAATGTTGAAGAGTGCGGGAATTTTGGGCGATTCAGCTGACTTTACTTCTGTAATTAAAGAATACTCCGGGCATCCATTGAGTTTATCATTACTGGCGGGATATTTATTAGTAGTACATCAGGGAGATATCAGTAAATTCAGGGAGGTAAAATCGCTGTTTGATGATCAAAATTTGGGCACGCATGCGAGGAATTTGATGCGAGTTTATCTGGATTGGTTCAAGAATACGCCTCAGTGTAGTTTGCTATACCTGATAGGCTTATTCGACAGAGCAGTAACGTTGCAAAATCTCCAGACGCTCTGTTCGAATGAAACTATTGATTCACTCACCAGCGAGCTTGCAAGTTTCACGAACTCTGAATGGCGCTATGCAATTTCAAATCTGAAAGATGCTAATCTTGTCTCCGTCGATCAAAGAGGTAATGACCTTATTATCGACTGCCACCCTCTGGTCAGGCATTACATCAATGATTATTTGGCCACAGAACACAAAGAATTGTGGGGCAAGGGTCATGGCTTGATATTTCGTCACTTGCAGCAGGCAGCCGTGGGCGACCCGTCGAATATGAGGGAACTGGAACCCTTGTTCCGTGCTGTAATCCAAGGATCACAGGCAGGGTTGTATGTTGAAGCTTTTTAGCTGTATTTTGAGCGAATTAAAAGAGGTTACACCATGCTGATGACAAAAGGTTCTCATCATGCAGACCAAGCCTGTATCAAGGCTTTCTTTAACAAACAGTGGACTGAGCCAGTGGATGCCCTACCCGAAGATGCCAAATTACATCTTTTGTCCAGTGCCGCTACAAATTTAATGTCACTGGGAAATATAGATGAGGCAATTGGCCCCTCTCGCAAGAGTATCGACTGGTTTGTACAACATGAAAGATGGTTGGAGGCCACAAGCGCTGCTGCACCTCTTTGGTCGATGCTAGTGGCTGCGGGCAGGCTCAATGAGGCGATTGAGCTATTGGACAAATTACAGGATTGTGTTGCCAAGACCAACAATAATGTATTAAGTGCCATGGCAATGAATTTATATGCCCACGCCTATCATTTGTCTGGTGAGGATGAAAAGGCAAGGCAATTATTCGAGCAGGTCGAGGACACGCTTAGCCAAAGGGAGCCATATTCCCCCGTATCGTTTCCAACAATTAGTTCGTATTACTGTAAGTTTTTGGTGGAGACAGGAGCCCATAAAAAGGCATTACAAAGAGCGTTACAAACCTTTGAATGGAGAAGGGAAAAGGCCTGGCAGGTTGCAATAGATACCACTTCACTGTTGGCCAGTGATCACTTGGTTCTTGGTCTGGCATATCTGAAGTTGCGTGATCCTGATAATGCCAAACTTCATCTTGATAAGCAGGTGGAGCTGTTTAAATCTGCCGATGAGTGGTTGTACCTACCCATCGGTCTTAGTTCGAGGGCGCTATTTCACATAGAAAACAACAATTACCAGGCGGCCGAAACAGACCTGGATGAGGCTCTGGAAATTCCAATTAGGACCGGCGCAAAATTTGGACAATGGGAGGCTATTGTTAATCTTGCCCTGCTTTATTTCCAGCGCGGTGATTGCGAACTAAGTAGATCATTTTTGCAGAGGGCGAAAAAATTATCTGGCATGGAACTCTATCGCCATAGGGATGATGAATTGGTGAGTCTTGAAGAAAATCTTTCACTTGCACTAGACGCAAGTGATCTTGCTGAACCAATCACTTCAGCTGTTCGAAGCGCGCCAATACAGAGCTCCGATATTTGTTGAGTCCATAGATAATGAAGGCATGAACACGGATTCTCAACATACAACAAATTTCATTTATGCCAATTGGCAAGAGTCTCTCTCCTTTCCATGCGCATAGCTGGGAGAGAAGTAAAAGTTTATTCTGCTCATGGGCCCTGGCTTTCAATAAGATCTTATTAATGTTCCTACATATAATACCCCTCGAATCGCCTGAGGTCCTCCATGCTCTATGAAGTCGAGGGTGATATCCTGCTGACCCGGGCCCAGGTAATTGCCCAGGGTGTAGCCACCTATGACCCGATGAACCGTGGTCTGTCCAAGAAACTCCACGAGCGGTATCCGGTCATGGTGACCGCATTTAACGAATGGTGCGATATGAGCAATCCCGAACTCGGTGCGCTTTGGTTGTGGGGAGACCCAGACAAGCTGCTGGTGCTCAATATGGTTACCCATGAGGGTGATATTGATGACCCGACCAGAACGGGCCGGGCATCAAAAATAGCCGTACACCGGTGCCTGCGTGCCTTGGCGAAGATGGTGGTAGACGAAAAACTCAAGTCCATCTCAATGCTGAAGCTGGGAACCGGTTTTGGCGGGCTTGACTGGTTCGAGGTGCGCGGCATGATGCACTCGCAACTGGGTGAGCTATTGATTCCAATTTTTGTCTACGTGACAGAGCTGGATGGCCAGATCGCTTCGGAACTAGGGATGTAAAACCGGCATCGCTGTTTTATTGCTGATCAGCGCCGTGGCTTCCTGGCCCTGATTGTCCCATACTCACAGATACTTCAAAGAGCAGGATGCTTAATTCGTGTAAATACCCGGAGCAAAGATATGAAAAAAATTCTAATAACAGCCGCAGCCATCGTAATTTCCTCAATAGTTCTGGCGCAGACACCAGCACCCGCAACGCCCCAGGTGGCAACCGGTATCACCGGCGGGGAAATTCAGTCCTTCATTGACCATCTGCCCCGTGACCGGGTGAGCGACCGGCCGATTCGGGTAGTGGATGTGACTGGCGACATTCGGGTAGGTGTCTTTGGCGTTTACCGTCCGATGGGGGTGACAGGTGATGTCAATGTGCATCTGGTCGATACCACCGAGATTTATTATATGCTCAAGGGAGCGGCCACACTGGTTACCGGTGGAACCCTGGTTGAGCCCTATCCCGCATCGGATAGCTGGATGCGTGCCAAGGGTATTGAAGACGGTGTAACCCAGCGCGTAATTCCTGGCGATGTGGTCATTATTCCGGGGCACACACCACACTGGTGGAGTGAGCTGGAAAGCGAAATCGAGTATCTTATTTTCCGACCCGATCCCAATAAGCGCCTGAATTTACTCTAAGTCGAGCAGGCCCGTCTGTTTAAGCCACCAATTAAAAAGGGGCTCATCCTTATGGATGAGCCCCTTTCAGCTACTGAAATTTCTGTTCAGTTACCGTTCTTCCTCAAAGCGCGAAAATTTCGCTGCATCTTCCGCATCCATATTTCTGTAGATGGAAAGATAGTCGGCACCGCCACCAAAATGCACCCTCAACCAGGCATAGGCAAATTTACCCAGAGTTAACTTGTCCGGGCCACTGTTTGTGGCAATATTATGATCACCCGTGGCGAATTCCATGTAGGCCCTGTGGGTCGACGAGGCAATCGAGTCGAAAATCGCCCGGGCATGGCCTTCCGGTGGAGCGACCGTGTCTTCGGCGCTGATTACAATGAGCGTAGGAACTTCAAGGCCACTGAAATCTCTTTCATAGGGCTGGCCCAGTTCACAACAGTAAGGCGACAGTGGAATGACGGCCTTGATGGCGCTGCCAAGTTCATCCGCGGCATAGAGACTGCCGCCGCCGCCCAGTGAATGGCCCATTATGGCTATGTTGTCCGTATCGATTTTTCCCAGTAACGGGCTGTCACTTTCCGTGTTCTCATTTTTCAAAAAATTAACCGCAGCGATCTGGGCATTCTTCCGTTCATCGAGCGAATCGGTCGGGGTGTTGGTATCTATAATCATCACCGCAATGCCAAGCGAGGCGAGCATAGGTCCCCACCAGTTATAGCCTTCCTGATTACCGCGATACCCAGGTATCAAAGCCACTGCCCCGACAGGCGGGTCAAAACTCAAAGTCAGGGGATAGAAGATTGTCGCTGCAGCAAATTCTGCTACCGCTGGCTCCGGGTCGTAGGTTCTTACTTCAAACAGCCTCTCGTCAAACACGCCGCCGATAGTTCGTGCAATATTCCGGCCTTCAGGCGAATACCGCGTGTTCTCAACATCCTGCGCGAAAGAGGCGGGAGTACTCATTGCTGCCGCAAAAATAGCCAGGGAGAAAAATGCACCCAGGCGTTTAATTATTTGAAAATTCATCTCAGCTGACCTCTACTTATTTGAATTGTTTGGCAATAAGCCACTGGCTAGTGCAAATATAACAGAGTGGTTCCAGGTTACAAATACTATCAATACACCCCATCAGTCCAGCGGTAATGGGCGATTATTACATGCCTTGGGACCAGTAAACCATCTCCAATCGCCATAGTGGCGCTTTTGGCAGCGCAACTAGGAAAATCAATCCGGTTACCGAAGGCAAGAAATTCCCAGATCAGCCTTCGAGGGGCGAAGAAATCGTTTGTTGACAATCACAAAAATTGTATCATAATACGGGTACAGTAAAACAAACAGACTGCTTGCTTAGATGAATATCACGATCAGCACCAAAGACGGTGTTCCCATTTATCGCCAGATAGTAAATCAAATCCGCTATATGGTGGCATCTGGTCTGTTACTGCCGAGCGAGGAAATCTCACCGGTACGCACCCTGGCACTCAAGCTCAATGTGACACCCAATACCGTGGTGAAAGCCTACGCCGAGCTGGAAGCTGCCGGCGTGATCTTTAAACGCCGTGGTGCCGGCACTTACATATCGGATGAACAATCGCCCCTGGCAAGCCGGGAACGGAATCGAATTATCAAGGTACGCATCGATGCTTTGCTGGCCGAAGCCCACCAATTGGATTTTTCCGCAGATGATCTCCTGACCCTGTTTAAACAGCAGCAGGCACTTCTGGATGGCGGGGCAGGTAGCGAAGAGAATAGATCGGAGGATAATAATGACTGAACTCGTGGTTGAGGTAAACGGCCTGTCGCGCCAATTTGGTCAGACACTGGCCCTGGATAGCGTCGATTTTCAGGCGGCAAGGGGGAGCGTGTATGGTCTTGTTGGTGCCAACGGTGCGGGTAAGACAACGCTGATCAAGCATCTAATGGGGTTGCTGCGTAGTCATTCAGGTTCCGTACAAGTATTTGGTCAGGATCCGGTACGAGATCCAGTCAGCGTACTAAAACGAATCGGCTATCTCTCGGAAGACCGAGACATTCCAGAATGGATGTCTATCGATGAATTAATGCGCTATACCAACGCCTTTCACAAGCATTGGGACAGCGCTTATGCGAAGGATTTACTGGATACTTTTAGCCTGGATACATCGAAACTGATCAAAGATCTCTCCCGGGGAATGCGAGCCCAGGTGGCACTGGTAGCCGCCGTTGCCCACCGACCCGATCTGCTCATTCTCGATGAACCATCGAGTGGGCTGGATGCAGTAGTGCGCCAGGATATTCTGAATGCCATAGTTCGCACAATTTCTGAAGAAGGCAGAACGGTTATCTTTTCCTCCCACTTGCTGGAAGAAGTAGAACGCATGTCCGACCACGTGGTGATGATTCAACAAGGGCAAGTGGTACTTGATGGCGTACTTGAAACGCTCTGTAACTCATATCGTCACGTCAGCATTCGCTTCGCAGATCAATTCGATTCCGCGCCGGTCCTGAGAGATGTTCTGTACATTAATGGAAACGGCAGGTCCTGGAGCGCGATTCACCACATCTCAGAAGAACAATTCAATACGGCAGTTAAGCAGCTGGATGGTGAAGTGGTGGAATCGCGCAATGCCACGCTTGAAGAAATTTTTATCGCCCGAGTTGGCCGTTCAATCGATAAGCAAGAGGCCGCCTGAATATGAACACGGCTGTACAGGCATTGCTCTGGAAAAATGTGCGGCTGACCTGGCGCTTTTTTCTTCTGCAGCAGATTATGGTCATCACCCTGGTAGCGCTGACTATCGGTGTACTGATGCCAGAGGAGGCAGGACCCGCTCAGTTTTCTGATGGGCTTGTATTGCTAGGTTTGATTTTTCTGTTCATCCCCATCGACCGTATGAGCCCTAGAAAGGGTAAACCGGGTAGTTCATTTGGGCTTCCCTACCGGCAGGAGTACGCGTTGCCGGTATCCACACTGGTTCTGCTTGGGATCCCCCTGGCCCATGTGTGTTTAATGTTATTGCTTGGCTACATTTTTCCCATGCTGGTGATCAGTACTCTATTCGGATTGCCTGGCCCGCAATTTATCATCTGCCTGCTGTTGGTAATCCTGGTATTGCAACTAATGGCCTTAGTCTGGTGGACTGACAATCACGTAGATTCTGCTATTGGGTGGGGCATTGTGCTGACATTGTTCTGGTTTCAGCTAACGTTCCCTGAGATCAGTATTGCCGATGAGGACGGTATTGTTTCCATCACGTCCTATTCACAACTTTGGATATCGATGAGTATGACCACACTGTTTCTGGGCATCGCCTTTCTTGGCGTGCAGCGGCAACGCCATGGCGGTACATTGATAGCCCATCATAAACAAAAGCTTGATGTGAGACAGACATTTACCATCCGCAATTACTTCCCAATGCTCAAGTCCGCTTGCCCGATAGTCTCACCGGTGATGGCACAGATCTGGAATGAGAGGCAGCTACGCGGATTACCTTTGGCGCGTTTTTCGGTTTGTTAGCATTGATTTGGTTGCGCCTGGTTTTTTTTCGGGGCGCCTTCGATGGACCGCTACGAATAGCAGAGGTGTATACCACGGCGGGTGTGCTCTACTTTGGTTTATTTATGGCGATGCAGATTACCACTTTTGGCGTCAGTTACGGCAACGGAGCGACAAGGGCCAACGTTTTTGACCGGACTCTGGCGATGAGCACGGCCAAATTGGTGACGATCAAATTATCAGTGGCTATCATTAGTTTGCTCGTTGCTGGCCTGACCATGGTGGCAGTTATCTGGATTATTGGTCCACTGCTTATCTACAGTTTTGATGAAATCAGTGCTATTACATTGGAAGGAATATCGAGATTCGGCAGCGAGTCTACGGTATTTATCATAAGCCGCGTGATTCTATTCCTGGTCGCGTTTGCCAGCGGGTCAATTATCTATGCGGCATTTAATTCCTGGGCTATGTTAAAGCCACGGCAGTTCAGTTGGGTGTTTGGTGCAATTCCCCTGTATTGCTTTTTGATCATTGTGCTCGCCACACTAATGCGTGATGAGGGGGAACGCCAGGTCTTTCTAATTGCTGTTGCCAGCGGACACTCATGGTTGCTGGTTGCGCTTCTGCCGATGGCTGCTATCTACCTGTTTCGTGCAGTATTGGAAGATCAGGTGTTGAACTGGAAGCAATTACTCATCGTGTCAGCGGTGAGCGTTGTGCTGGCGGCCCTCTATATCAGCTCCCTGGTCAGTAGCGGATACTATTCCAGTGCAACCCATGCTGGACTGGTCGCTCTGGTTAGCCTGCTTGGACTACTACCGTTTGTGGCTGTTGGATTAGCGCTATGGACCATGAGTAGGATCAGGCACGGATAGCACTGCACAACAACTTGACAGTGCTGTTAAATTTCACACCGACTCCTGCCATTGCTGAGTGAGATAGATAGACCTCAGCTCAATTTATGCTTATGCTCACCTCTCACAAAAACTAACGATGCAATCAAATTATGAAATGTGTAAAGATTATTTCCTTAAGCAAACGATTGCTGATCAGCGTCTCCCGATTTACGGCCTGTGTACTGCTGGTACTCGTCTGCCAACCCAGTTTTGCCCAGGATGATGGTGATCATCAATATTCCAGTGCCGCCATCGAAGCGGGCTCCCGAGTCTATGTCCAGAATTGTGCCTTGTGTCATGGGCCCCAGGGCGAGACTGTAGACGGGATAAACCTGCGCCGTGGTCTGTTTCGCACGGCAACCTCCGATGATGATCTCAGGGGAGTTATCTCCCAGGGAGCGGGCGAAGGACAGATGCCTGCTTTCGATCTGCGGCAAGAAGAGATGGAGGGAGTAATCGCCTATATTCGAGCAGGATTCGATCCAGATGGCATCGCGGTGAAAATCGGCGATCCGCTGCGGGGTCGAGTCCTTTTCGAGGGCGAGGGTAACTGCGTTGATTGTCACCGCATCAATGGAAGAGGTCCACGTACTGCGCCAGATCTTAGCGATATTGGAGCGATTCGTACTCCGGCAGTACTGCAGAGAAGTCTGCTGGATCCAGCGGCCGCCTTGCTACCCATTAACCGGCCAGTCCGTATCGTGACCCGTAATGAAGAAACCATTATCGGTCGACGACTCAATGAGGACACCTATACGGTACAGGTTATCGATTCAGAGGAGCGGCTGCGCTCGCTGATCAAGACAGATATTGTCACTTACGAGATAAGCGATGCGCCGAGTAAGCTACCTACAACCCTTTCCAGCGACGAGGTCGCCGACGTGGTTGGTTACCTTCTTACATTACGAGGTCTGCAATGAAAAATATTAATTACCGCTGGCAGGTAGCAATTGTTATTTGTGGGCTGCTCGCTACGCATAGCACATTTGCCCAGGTATCTTATGAGCAAATACTAAATGCAACGGAAGAGCCGGAAAACTGGCTCACTTACAACGGTGGATATTCCAGTCAGCGGCACAGCTTACTGAATCAAATCACTGCCGATAACGTCGACAATCTGGAACTGAAGTGGGTGCTACAAAACCAGGTATTTGGTGCCTGGCAGTCAAATCCGATCGTAGTAGACGGCATCATGTATGTGACCGAGCGGCCAAATAATGTAATGGCAGTCGATGCGATTACCGGTCGCGTATTTTGGAAGTATCGTCACACCCCCGTCGGCGATTCCACTGTCTGCTGTGGCGCCAACAACCGCGGTGTTGCAGTGCTGGGCGACCGGGTTTTCATCGGAACGCTGGATGCTCGGTTGGTCGCGCTGGATCGGATCAATGGCCACCCACTGTGGGATGTTGAAGTGGGGGACGTCGATCTGGCTTACTCGGTGACCATGGCGCCGTTGGTAATCAAGGATAAGGTGATAGTGGGTGTGGGTGGTGGTGAATACGGCATCCGCGGCTACGTGGTGGCCTACGATGTGGAAACGGGCGAGGAGGCCTGGAAGACCTATACTATCCCGGGACCTGGAGAGCCCAATCACGACTCCTGGCAGGGTGATGACTGGGAACATGGCGGTGCGTCCGTTTGGATCACCGGTTCCTTCGATCCTGAACTCAACCTCACCTATTGGGGAATAGGCAATCCAGGACCAGACTGGAATGCAGGCCAGCGTCCAGGCGATAACCTGTATTCCGATTCCGTTATTGCGCTCGATGCCGATTCCGGAGAACTCAAATGGTATTTCCAATTCACGCCGAACGATGGCTACGATTATGACGCGGTTCAGGTTCCGGTGTTGGCAGACATAGTCTGGCGCGGTACGCCTTCCAAGGTCATGATGTGGGCGAACCGCAATGGCTACTTTTATGTGCTGGATCGGGTTACTGGAAAATTTCTCGTCGGCGAGCCCTATGTCAGAGTGAACTGGTCCAGCGGGCTGGATGAAAACGGGAGACCGATTCCTACCCCACAGCCCGAAGGCATGCCCACCTATCCGGGTAATCAGGGCGGGACTAACTGGTACCCCCCTTCATACAGTCCAAGAACCGGACTTTTCTATTTCAGTGCCTGGAATGACTACGCCACAATCTATCGGCCCGAGGAGGCCAAGTATGAGCCTGGGCGCGCATTTTACGGCGGTGGATTTTCGGTATTGTCACCGACACCCGGTGCACCCACTATTGGCATAGGGCGTACTAACCCGATCAACAACTGGACCAATGAAGTGGGCCATGCCTCACTCAAAGCCATGGACCCACAAACCGGTGAGGCCGTCTGGTCCTATGATCAATTCGATGTCAGTGACAGCGGCATGCTGACAACAGCTTCCGATTTATTATTTACCGGAGGGCGTGAGGGCTACTTCCACGCGATCGATGCACGCAGTGGCGATCTGCTGTGGAAGGTAAATCTGGGTGGTCAGATCGTGATGGCGCCGGTGACCTATATGGTGGACGGAGTGCAGTACGTGTCGGTGATATCAGGCAATGGATTGTCAACTTTTGCCCTGAGAAATTAAAGCAGAGGCCATTGCTTACATAATGCAATTGCCCGGCTATGGTTAGTCGGGCAACCGCATTCGATTCTGCGTTAACCAGGTACGCTAGTGTTTATTGAAGTCGCCAGACTTTGCTTGATCTGGCTAACACCTGCTTTACCTTTCCTCGCTTTCGGCGAGTCTGGCTCCGGCCAATACCCCAGACAATGAGTAATTACCTTCATGGCATGCGTATTCATAGAGCCTGTCATCGGTCAGGTTCAATGGCATCTCGGCAGACCAGGATCGAGTGTAGGTATCCGGATCTTCGACGGTGAAGCCGTAGTTGATGATATTGTCAGCCACTCGGGTAAAGCGTTCGGTTACTTTCAAATTCTCCGATGAGCCTCTGAATCTTTGACTGGGGTTAAATTCGCTGGTTTCCACCACCAGAGTGTCGCCTTCCCAATGACCAACCGAATCTCCCATCCAGCGTTCCATGCCTTCTGGCAAGGGCTGATCGCCAACGCGGATGATTCTGACATCGTGCACCATTTCCACCAGAATCATGACATAACCGGCTGATTGCACGATTTGATAGTGATTGTTGTACAGAACTGGCAGCATGGGAGGCCCTGAACTGGACCCGAAGGACATGATACAGCGCTCCGCTAGCGGGCGGGATTCAGGTCCATCGTAGGCTCCACGCGAGCGTCTTAGTGCGGTTGCCGCATCAATTCGGTTCTGTGCTTCTGGAGTGTAAGCCGGAATTTGGCCGTTCGGGGGATCTACAATCAGGGAACTGCGAAATTCATTGTTGTAGATGACTACCGTAGTGCCACCATCCATCCAGAAATTATTATAGCTGTCCGCCGTTTCAATTCGATCTTTCACCGGTGCTGCGCGATCAGGATCACTGGGCAGGTCCCGTCCTGAATTGTAATCAGCCACATCGAGTTCCAACTGATATGCCTCTTGTGCGGTTAATACCAGTTTGTCGCCAAACCGGTCGGGTCTTGAAAGCGATGTAATCGTGTTATTAGTCCACATGCCCTGCAAATCAGGGGTTCCATCTACCGTTCTTGGAACAGTATAGGATCCGCTATTTTGAGCAGAAACAGACAGGGCACTCGATAAGGCCGCGACTAAAACTGAACCACAGAATATGAATCGTAACGAGCGTGATGAATAATTGGTCATGTGCTTACCCCGGCATTTAGCTGATTGATCGGGCATTAGTTCGTTGAGTCTCGCGCGCTAGATTACCAAAAATCACCATGTTCATACAAATAAGCTACGGCGGGGTAATCCGGTGCCAATTCATTGCCATTGTCACATGGTGAACCTGAATATCAAAATTTGCGTCAGATTACGATTTTGCCACGACAAAAACATAGAAAAGCATGGTCCAGCGTGCATTTATTGGGTAACCTCCGAGGCAGGAATAATCTGTCTGGTCATATCTTGTGACGTGTCTTAAGCCAGATGAAAATCCGGCGCTTTTAATCGGACCCAGACGGGTCAAACGGGATAAATTAGGAGGGGTTTATGCAAACTCTGTTAACTAGGGGAAATTCACTGGCTTTCGGGAGTGCCCTGGCAGCTATTCTACTGCTTACTTCGAATCTGGTGGTCGCTCAGGACACCATCGAATGGACTACGCTGGGTAATGACTTTGCCCATACGCGTTATACACCAGCTAACCAGATCACCGCCGAGAATTTTTCTGAACTTGAAGTGGCTTGGGAGTGGAATGGTGCCAGCTTTAATGCAGTAAGCGGGCGTTCCACACCGTCATTCATTAACGGCAAATTATATACCGTCGCCGGCGCTGCGCGCAGTGTAATAGCCCTCGACCCCAAGACCGGTGAAACTCTCTGGACCTATCGGGAGCCCAACACGCCACGTGGGGATTACTCCATGCGAGCCGATTACGGCAAGGGTGTTGGTTATGCTGAAGTCGATGGCCGCGGCGTGATTTATATTATTTCCCCTGCGTTCTTCCTCACTGCTTTGGACGCGGACACCGGCATTCCGCTGGAAGGCTTCGGTAAGCCAGTGCCAATCGATGGTTTTCCAGAATCAGGAGTAGTTGATTTACTGGGTGATCTGGGACATCCCTATGATCCTTATAACGGCATACCGCTGGAAACCGGCTATATCACTTCTTCTTCGCCACCGATCGTGGTAAACGGCACCATCATTGTGGGCAACTCGGCCGAGCAGGGTTATCACCAATCCCGCATTGAAAACGTGCCGGGCGATATCCTGGCCTACGATGCCAGAACGGGTGATTTTAAATGGAAATTTAATGTCATTCCCAAGCCCGGTGAATATGGCCATGAAACCTGGGAAAACGATGCCTGGGAATGGACCGGCGATGTTTCTTCCTGGGCGCCGCTTTCGGCTGATCCTGAGAACAACCTGGTCTTTATCCCAACCAACAGTGCCACTATCGATTATTACGGTGGTTTCCGCCCGGGGGATAACCTCTATGGTGCCGCCATCATCGCCCTGGATACGCGTACCGGCGAAAGAGCCTGGCATTTCCAGATGGTAAAACATGAAATCTGGAACTTTGACAATCCCACTGCTCCGGTTCTACTCGATCTGAATATGCCAGGTCGCGGACAGGTCCCGGCAGTGGCTCAAGTCACCAAGCAGGCCTGGGTATACGCATTCGATCGAATAACCGGTGAACCTCTGTGGCCTATTGTCGATCGCCCGGTGCCTCCATCCATTGTTCCGGGTGAGGTATTATCACCAACCCAGCCCCATGTCACCAAACCGGCTCCATACGATATGCAGGGTATAGGTATCGATGATCTGGTTGATTTCACTCCGGAGCTGCGTGCACAGGCAATCGAGGCAATGGCAGATTACGTGATGGGGCCGCTTTTCAATCCGCCTATTCACGATACAAATCCCGAAGGTAAATATGCTGCCATGAACTGTCCGGGTGGATCTGGTGGTGCCAATATCACGGCACCGGCAGTTGCCGATCCAACTTCTGGCTATCTGTTTGTTTCTTCTCACAAGGCCTGTTTTGCATTGCGGTTATTGCCTGGCGAGGAATCTGATCTGTTCTATGAAAACACAACAGGCACTACCCTATCGCAATATGCAAGCACGGGTGGCGCTACTGCCAGACCACCACGCCATCCAGCGGGAATCCCCCTTTGGAAGCCACCCTATAGTCGCATTACCGCAATCGACATGAACACCGGTGAGCATGCCTGGATGATTCCAACCGGTGAAACACCGGATCGGTATAAAAATAATCCAGCACTCGCTGGCATCGATATCGGCAATACCGGTACTGGTGCGCTGGTACCTATGGTGGTAACTGCCAATATGTTGATTTATTCAGATGCTGCCAGTGACGGCACTCCCATGCTCTATGGCATTGATAAGGCTACTGGTGAAATCATTGGCGAAATCGAAGTGCCGGCACGCAGCAGTTATGGCATGAGTTCCTGGGTGCTTGATGGCTATCAGTACATCATACTGCAGACAGGTTCCACGCTCACTGCAATGGCACTACCGGGTGCTGCATTGGAAGCTGGCGAGGCGCACTAGGACTAATAGCAATTAGTCAGAGGTGCCTTAAATAGTCGAACCTGATAAATGCATCTCGATATGGATTTCAACCATTGCCCGTCAAGGGCAATGGAGTGCGCCAAAAGTCAGTGAAATGACTCTTTCACGCCAGCTTTAGGTGGACAGCTTACAGCAGGGATTCATGTGGCTAAAACAATTGATTATTATCTGTCTCTGGTATCTCCCTGGAGTTACCTGGGGCATCAGCGTCTACTGGAAATCGCTACTCGCCATCAGGCTACAATCAATATCTGGCCGGTGGATCTCAGCGTTATCTTTCCCCAAAGTGGTGGTTTGCCTTTGCCAAAACGAGCCCCCGTGCGACAAGCCTATCGCATGCAGGAACTACAGCGATGGCGCGATTATTTGAATGTTGAGTTAGTTTTGGAGCCTGCGTATTTCCCAACCAGTGACAAATTGGCTGCTGCCATGGTAATCAAATTGCGCGAGACACAAGCTGACGCAGCACTGGGTCTGGCCGGAGCTTGTTTACGTGCCTGCTGGGTAGAAGAACGCGATATAGGTAATCCCGATACACTGGGCGCAATTGCCGAAGAAAATCAACTGGACGCCAGCCTGCTGTTGGCAGATTCAGACAAAGCACTCGATACTCGAACCGAGGACAGCAAGGCGGCACTACAGCGCGGCGTCTTTGGTGTGCCAACATTCATCCACGGCGAGCAGATATTCTGGGGCCAGGATAGACTGGATTTTCTGGAACGTGCTTTAGTCGCTTCCCAGTAAAACGGATTCTCTCGCTATTATTGCCGAAGCTGCCCGCTCAGGGCAGAGCAAACACAATCAGTTCGGCATCGCTATCCCGTCCGCCACCGGCGACTGCAATGTACTGTTTGCCGTCGTGCATATAGCTCATCGGGGCGCCATGTAATCGTTGTTCGACCATCAACTCGGCTACCAGTTCACCGCTGGCTTTGTCGTGGGCCACCAGAATCGAACCGTGGGCATCTTCATCAATCTCGTCTTTCTGGGCAAGATAGGAGATCAAAAGCGTTTTGGTTACCAGTATTCCCCCTTCAGCTACTACATCACCATAAGGGCTGCCCAGTGGACCCAGATCAAGGTGAGCTATTTCAGGGTGATCCGTAGGTCCCTTGCCGAACGGTATCTGCCAGACGTGAGCTCCTGTGTTTAAATCGATTGCCGTTATGCGGCGATAGGGCGGTTTCAACAGCGGTAAGCCTTGAGGACCAACCCCCCGGTCCATCTCGATCACATAGCGCCAGTCAGACGTGCCTGCAGCCGGTTCTACCAGCGACATCCCCATAGGGCGGGTGGATGAGGGGATGTAGAGAATCTGGCTTTCCGGGTCCATGGTTGCCCCGGGAAAATTCGCCCCGCCACCGGCACCCGGCACCACGAATGTGGATCGCTTACCATTCTGTCCCCTGACAATCGGCGGTGTAAAAATAGGCCCCAGGACAAACTCTTCAGCCAATGCCAGCGCTGCTGTCTTTAACTCGGGGGTGAAATCGATAAGATCATCCACAGTTACGCCGATGCGTTCAAAGGGCAGCGGCCAGGTCGGATGGGGCTGAGTTGGATGGGTTCTTTCACCGGGCACTGTAGTTTGCGGCACGGTACGCTCTTCGATGGGCCACACCGGCTCACCGGTTACACGATCGAAAACGTAGGTGAAGCCGGTCTTCGAGACCTGTGCAACCGCCTTGATTTGCCGGCCGTCGACTTCGATATCGATCAGATTGGGAGCCGAGGCAATATCGTAATCCCACAGGCCATGGTGCACGGTTTGAAAATGCCAGACCAGTTCACCGGTTTCAGCGTTGAGGCATAGCAGGCTCTCGGCATAGACATTTTCACCGAGTCGCATGCCACCCCAATAGTCGTTGGTTGGTGTCGAGGTTGGCAGGTAGACAAGGCCGAGCTCATCGTCGGCTGCCATGAACGACCAGACGTTGGTATTGCCGGCGGTGCGCCAGGAATCGTTCTCCCAGGTTTCCACGAAATCTTCATCGGCCTGGGGAATGGTATTAAAGCGCCATTTAAATTCTCCGGTACGGGCATCGTAGGCACGTACATGGCCTGGGGGACTTCGGTTCTGCATCGTGTAGTCGTAGATTTTTGAACCGATAATCACTGTGTTACCCACAGCGATCGGAGGTGAGCCATGGGTGATATTACGCACTTCAAATTCCCGTCGACCCAGGTCATTTTTCAAATCTACGATACCGTTGTCACCGAATTCGGGATCTGGAAGTCCGGTTGTCACGTCGATAGAAACCAGCTGTTTACCGAGGGTGGCGAGAAATATCCGCTCTACCTCGCCATCGGACCAGTACTCGATGCCGCGAGTTTGTATGGGTGAAAAATTAGGCGGACCGAGGCGGTAACTCTCAGGATCATAAAGCCATAGCTCTGCGCCTGTTGCTGCATCCAGCGCCACCACCTGGCCGTGGTTGGTTGCCGTGTAGATGCGACCGCCAACCATTAAGGGTGTTGCGCGGTAGTCTCCGGTAAAGTAGAGCAGATCCTCATCGATCCGGTAATCTGCAGATTCCCAACGCCAGGCTACTTCGAGTTGGTCGAAGTTAATCTTATCGATCTGGCTTAGATCGGCATATTTTGCTGAGGTATGATCGCCACCGTGGTGGCGCCATTCACCGACCGGGCCCGTTTGCATACCGCCGTCGGGCTGTGGTGAGCAACCGCCCAGCAAACCCAATACTACAAATAGTTGTGCAAATATCTTTTTATCAATCATCGCAACAATCCAGTTGTCCAGTTTTACACTAATTCAGAAAAACTAATTCATGAATTGGGAACAGGGGCTTTACCTCAATGTGGCAGATTTTTGTCAAGAAACTTGAACACTGAGTCATAGATGCGCAGCATCTCATTGGCTGGAAATCCTCCATGCCTTCCATTGGGTACAGTGATCAATTCATTTGTCACTTCAGCCCTGCCTAGCGCCTCGTGTAATTGCACAGCATGTGCGTAAGGCACAGTTGGGTCGGCATCGCCATGAATGCTAATAATCGGGGGTAGGTCTGCAGAAACGTAATTCAACGGTGATACACGGCTGGCAATATCATATTTATCAGGCATTGATCCCATCCAACGCACAGCATAGGACTTCTGATTTACGCCATCCAGCAGGTCACCCACATCAGTAATGCCGTACCAGTTGACAATGGCGGCTACACTGGGTGTCTCCTCGCCCAGGCATTGGCGGTCCAGACCGCTGCCGGCGGGGAGCATTCCGGTGGTTAGCGCTAGATGACCTCCAGCGGAATTGCCAGATACAACGAGGCGATTAACATCGAAGCCATACTGCTCTGCATTGCGTGCAACCCAGCGTAGTGCACAGAGGCTGTCTTCAACCGCCGCCGGTGCCAGTGACACATCGCCCAAGCGGTACTGTACATTTACCGCTGCCCAGCCTTTTTCCAGATAGGGCATCAGGCGCAACACATTGGCTTCCTTGGACCCACCAACCCAACCGCCGCCATGATAATAAATAAAAGTCGGTGCGGGCCCATCGGCGTTACGCGATCGATAGACATCGACTTTTAATTCCATATTATTGGCTTTTAAATAAGTAATATTAGGAACAACGCCGAATTCATTCTGCACAGTGGCAGCCCACGAAGCGGTGTCGGTAAGTTGAGCCAGCGCTGAGTTTATTGGCAGCATGGAAATTGCAGTGACTAATGCCGAGGAGAAAAACAGTTTGTTCATGACTTTACTCCGTTGTTCTTGTTGTCAAAAAGAGGGACGTTAATAGTACCGGTGAAAGTTTGCCAATCTCAGGAGGAGAGTAACCAGTAAAGGCGTCCGCTTGTATACGCTAAATATGCGGCCGTCAGCTGGTAGATTAATTTTATCGATCTCCTTTCCAGAGTCGCCGTTGCTAGCATATAACAGGGCAACGGACCCGTCACTGCCTGTGTTTGTCTAAATCGACTTGAATTTGGCCCCCATAGTGTCGGTATTGTCGCTACCGGCGGCTTGAGAGGCAGGATTAGCCCAAAAAGGGCCAGTGTCTGAGGTATCCCCAAAAATTTAAAGCTCATCGTCTAAGCGTTGGTGTGTTTAACGGGCTTGGGCTTGGCAAACGTAGGTAATTGATGCGTGTATCGGGGATTGGAAAGGGGGTACTGTTTTTCCGTTCCTATGGGCCATCCCTGGCCCGTCCCGCGCTTCATCCCTGGCGCTAGTCACGGAAAAACAGTACACCCTCCCCAATCCCCTGTCGGATTCACTGTTCTTTTTGAACTCCTAATCCCGGTGCTTTTGCAAGAAAAGCCAGAGAAGTACATGGTCATAGTCTCGGTTGCTGTTTTTGATAAAGCCTAGAAGTCAGAGACTGTTGCTTATCTCTCAGTTATGCCTCAGATGTAGATAAAAACTCGAGCGAGCTTGGAATAGGGGGGTGTTTTCTTGTGACTAGCGCCAGGGATGAAGCGCGGGACGGGCCAAGGATGGCCCAATGGAGCAAGAAAACAATCCCTTATTCCAAGCTTGCGTTCTAACCGTATAGCACCAGCAATAAAAATGGGTACATTACACGCAAATATTAGTCTAATCTATTGGTTTAGCTCGACATACTTTGGGGTATCTCAGGGTCAGTGCAATAAACAAGATCATCTCTGAAAGTCTGATTGCTTCCTTGCTCGTGGTTCCCAGTCAGTAAGTCCCACTTATCTTTAAGGACAACACACGGCCGCGGCTACTGCACTGATCTTCAATTTCCTCGATTATGCCGGCAGAGATATGCCCAAGAAAACGCGTGCGTTCCCGGCATTGCAGGTTGTTGGTGGTATCTCTGGCATCGAAACGAAACGTAGTCCCACCGAAGGCGATAAACTCGAGGAAAAGCGAGACCTGGGGTTCCCCGATACTGTCGACCACATCATCGATATCGTAACGTTTCTGGTTGCTATCGAAACGGTTGTTCCAACTGGCGCCGTAGTTCATATTCCACTGTGGCAGGTCATGGCGAAAACTGACCGACCAGCGGCCGCGACCAAAGTTGGCGAATCTTCGATCTATTCCTAAAAAGGGATCTTTGATTTCTGAGTCGGCTACATTAAAGCGTGAGGAGACCAGCAGATTTGGCATATTGATCATATTCATTCTGACACTGGCGTTGATAGTGAGCCCATACATTTTTCCGTCACCGATGTTGCCGGATGCAGACTGCAGGTCATCCTCAGACGGTGAAACATCGATCCGATCGATCATGTCGTGATGGTCATGATAGTAAATATTGGCATCGATCACGCCGATATCGTTTGGCAAACGGTATTCGGCATTGAAGTCGTATTTCCAAAACCACATCTGGGTAAGATTTGCGTTGCCTGCCAGTGTGTTGGAATCATTATCCTGCTCATCAGTCGATGCGACAAAATCACTGAATCTCAATTGGCTGACAACTTTTTGTATAGATCCCCGGAGCTGTACGGCTGGAGTCAGGTCAAAGCGGTAGTCCACTTTGGGCTTTAAAAAATCGAAATCGCGCTTCTTGGACACATCACCAGATTGGGTAATTTCGGAAGTTTCGTACAGTAAAGTGCTTTCCAGTGACATTCTGGGGTTGATAATCCAGTTATGAATCGCAAAGGGCTCGTAGCGAATTTCCTCGACTTTTGAATTGGCATTGTTAACTGCAACTGGAACCAGACCGCCAAAAGCCGGCGAAGGAGTTCCGGTGCTGCTGGCCACGCCAAGTGCCAGATTCGAATCGAGAATTGTCTGGGCTCGCTCTGCGCCGAATTCAATATCCTGATTTTCGAAAATATCGAAAGTGTAGGAACCACGGACTATGCGCTCTTCCAGCGTTCTGCCGGAATCCAGGAATAAATTCTTGGTTTCGGAACCGTCACTAGCAATCTGATAGCGCTCGCGGGTGGTAGATCGATTATCCTGATTGGAAATAAACAACACCTTGAAGCGGGAGCCCTGGTCGGACAGGTATTCGTAGTCTCCGCCGATTTCCCAGTTATCCCGGTCCCCTGGAATATCTTCACGTTCATTTTCTATGCTGTTTGGTGTAACTCTCAGGTCAGTAGTCCGGCGAAACAAATCTGTCGGGTTATCATTTTGGGAATAAAGGGCATTAAACCGGGCACTGCTGTTGCCATTAATTTCGTACTCCAGATTTGCGCTGACCTCTTCCCCGAGTTGGTCTGTAATACGATCCTCTCGTACCGTGTCATTGGGTGAAAAATCGCCAAGTATGCTGAATTCATCACTCTCAGAGTGATTGTAACGTGGCTCAGCCACGGCGCTGAGCACATAATCGAGGCCACCTATTTGATTGCTATAGGTAATCGATCCGCCGGGCTGATTCTCTCCGTCCCGGTATCTGTCCATATTCGCCTCATACGAGACGCTGGAGTTGGAAAGTTCTTCAAACAGAACAACATTGACTACCTGGGCACTGCCCCGGACATCCAGTTCCCCGGAAGTGCCGCGAATGAGCTCGATATAATCAACCTGTTCGGTAGTTATCCTGCGCAGCAGGTTTCGGGTTTGATTGTTCTTGCCGGCTGTTCTTTTTCCATTGATCAATATCTCACTGCCACCACTGCCACCTCCGAAGCCACGTCCTCCGCGGTCACTGTTACCACCAAAGCTGCCGTTAGGACCACCGCCGGTAGTTGAACCGACACCGGGAATCCGGTCCAGCATGTCCCGGGCTGAAACGGGAGCATATTGCTCGAAATAGGAAGCGGGATACATTACGGTGGTCTCTTCCTCGGTGCTGGCGTCCTGGGCAAAAGCAAACTGGCACATATTCGCCGCAAGTAGTAGTGAGAAGGGGAGGAAGCGTAAAGACTTGGGGACTCGCATCGGCTGATTATCCATTGCTATTTTTTAATATGTGGGCACAAAAATAAGTGGGTTTAGTCTGTTTCAGCTTTAAGCGCTTGTTATTGAGCGGGCATTTTATCGCAGGTGGGGGGAAATAAATGTTACAAATTATGATAATTGGAGATATCGATTAGTTATTTGTCTTGTTAAACAATGGGTTAAGGGAGAAGAGCAAGAGCAATGGTGCGACACTCACTTTGTTCTCTTGCTTTTAAGTCAGCCCTTTAAGCGGCGTAGAGCTACTCGGTATCGCCAGTGCTGCTAATTAATGGAGTTTTGTGCACTGGTAAAGCGTTCAAGGTCCAGCTCCTCCCGAATTTGTTTACCAAATTCCCCCCCCATATCATCAACAGGAATGCCCATGGAATCGGCAATTCGTACCATGCGCTGGAAATTAGCCGCCACACCGGCAGCATCTACTAACACAGCCGTGCCAGCGGCTTCTATCAATTGTTTTCGGGCTGCAACCAGATCGGCCTCAACGCCAGTCGCCAGGCCTTCGGCAAAGCGCATCAGTTCCGCACCGAACGTGACACCCACACCGGCAGCTGATTCATCACCATTGATGCCACGAATATCGATATCTGTGTTGGTGGTTAGCGAGCTCGCACGGAGCATCGAGGCGTGAGCATTGGTTCAGTAGAAGCACTCATTTATTGCGGACACGCGACCTGCAATGAGTTCCATCTGCAGGCGATTTATGGCCCGGTCTTCCTGCTTGACCATGTTTGTCATACCCTCCATGGAAAGGTATTGAGCAGACGAAAGCTGCTTCCAGTCTCTTAACGCATCCGGCACCAGGCTGAATGCCCGTAGTACATTGGCGGTGCGATCGCTCTGCCAGAGATCACTCTCAAGCCTGGTAGCGCCGTCTCGCGGTAGCATAGGGATAAACCCAGTGCCGCTGACCGCCTGGGAGGGTCGATAGTGGCTCGGCTGGCCTAGTTTGGGTTCAGGTAAAATTTCCACTTCAAGCCCGAGTGCGTGATGAAACTCGTCAATACTAAACACCGCGGTCGCGACGCCCGCCAGTTCCACATAGGCTTCGTTTGACAGGCCATTTTCCGCATTCTTGTTCACGTAGCTTTGCGTGATCCGGGTCTGATCCGTAATGATGCGGTGTACCGCGTCTACAATCACATCGCTCAGCTCGCCTGCGTGCCGATGCTGTCCTTCGAATGTAAAGGGTGAAAGCGCTGTTTTGCGTTCTGCGCAGTAGTTACAGCGGGTCGCGTTACGCACTTCCTGCGCTATCGCGACTCGTTCAGCTCCTGTCCACCAGGATCCCGGATTGGCAAGTCGGTGCCAAAATTGACGATGCTCCCTTTTAATATCTTCGCGTATTGGGTAAGGACAATCGGTGTAGGTAAAATATTCCATAGAGCTACATTCTAGTACATAGATAAGGTTGGAGAAGATACGATGCTTATAGCAACAGTGCAATCGGGCAACGCACAATAGCGTAGATCTAATATAAATAGATTGCAGGGCCGGCCCACTGAAATGTCATTTCATCTGGTATCAGAGTGCAGGAAAAGAGCACTAATACTGCTACAACTCATGACTACCATTCTCGACAAGATTGGATTGTTTGGTTAGCATCCATTGAACTTGAATAATGACGCAGACACCGAACACCCAAGCTGCAGTGGCGAGGTGTCCCTGGGGGACTAATGAAGCGCCGAACTTTTCTATCAGCAACCTTGGCCAGTGGGGCCTTGCTTCCTATTTTGGGGCAGGCACAGACTGATCTTTCGCCCTACCAGACAAGAGACTGGTCGGGAGCGAACCCATTGCGGTATCCAGATCCGGACATCATCGCCCTGGATTCGCGCTTTCAGCGCTACATCCTCTTTAATACACCTATTCGGCGCCATCATACGGGCACGCTGTGGGCCGAAGGCCCGGCCTGGAATGGTGTCGGCCGCTATCTGGTTTGGAGCGACATTCCCAATAATCGCCAATTACGCTGGATTGAGGAAGACGGACACGTTACCGAATTCCGCAATCCTTCCGGAAACAGCAATGGAAACACGTTTGACCACGAGGGGCGACAGCTCTCTTGTGAACACGGTGGTCGCCGGGTGGTCCGCTACGAGCAGTCAGGGGAGGTGACTGTAATAGCCAGCCAATTTGATGGAAAACCCCTAAATTCACCTAACGATGTCGTGGTTCATCTGGATCGAAGTATTTGGTTCACTGATCCGCCTTATGGAATCCGCGGCAACTACGAAGGCAGCCGGGCTGATGTTGAATTGCCCCTGTCTGTCTATCGTGTCGATGGTACTACCGGTCGAATCGAAAAAGTCACTGATGATATTGGTGCACCGAATGGACTGTGTTTCTCCCCCGATTATGATCAGCTCTATGTAGCAGATACCGGTAGTGGACGTGAGATTCGGGTGTGGGATGTGAATGGGGAAACTTTGCGTAATGGTCGCCGACATGCGCAGCTATCTTTACTGGATGGCAGTGACTCAGTAACCTCGGCAGATGGCATTCGCTGCGATGTCGATGGGAATATCTGGGCTGGTGCCCGTCCTGGTGTACAGATAATCGCGCCAGAGGGCGATACGATCGGTGTTATCCGTTTACCAGAAGTTTGTGCCAACGTATGCTTCGGTGGCACACGTCGAAATCGCCTGTTTATGACAGCGAGCCAGTCTCTTTATTCGGTGTATGTTGGTGTGCAGGGAGCGGGAATCGCCTGAGCTCAGCTCAGTCCTACGGGCGGGCGTTTGTGTTACTTAACAGATGGCCCGCCCCATAAAGTTCCATCGACTAGTGCGTTCGGCAGCAACAACCGATAAAATGCGCCACAGTATTTTCATTTTCTCATGAGTTTTCCAGCCCGTTGAAAACAGAATTTTTAGGTAAAACCCTCTCCGGACTTTTCACCATTCCTTCCGGCATCGTCACCTGCTCTGCACCGATTATTCAACGGGTTTTTGATTCCATGCCCGAGGTGGGAGTAGTCACCACCAAGAGTATCGGTCCCGAGCCGAGATTGGGCTATCGCGAACCTGTTTTGACTCAATATGCGCCCGGTTGCTTGTTAAATGCCGTGGGTTTGACTAATCCCGGTGCTGAACGATCCGCTGAACTGATGTCCCGGTTAAGCATACCTGCAGATCGATTTTTATTGATGTCCATCTTTGGTGGCAGCATCGAAGAATTTGTCGAGGTGGCCAGAATCATGGCTCCCCATGGAGACGGACTGGAACTCAATCTATCCTGTCCCCATGCCAGGGGCTACGGTATGGCGATGGGGCAAGACCCGGAACTTGTGCAGCGGATAGTAAGCGCAGTGAAGGCCGTGGTAACTATACCGGTAATTCCCAAGCTAACGCCTAATGTGCCCAATATAGGCGAGATCGCGATTGCCGCCGTGGCCGGGGGAGCCGATGCTATCTGTGCAATAAATACAGTGGGTCCCGAGAGTTACAGCAGTCACGGTCACAGCGTGCTTAGCAACGGCGAGGGAGGCAAGTCGGGAAAAGGGGTATTGCCAATTGCGCTGCAATGTATCAGGGAAATACGCGCTAATGTCGACTGTCCTATCATCGCCTGCGGGGGGATAAGCAGTGCTGAAAATGTACGTGCTTTTCAGAATGCAGGAGCGTCCGTAATTGGGATTGGTTCAGCGCTAATTGGCATGAGCAGCGATGAAATTGCACAGTATTTCAACGTGCTGCGTGATGACCTTGCTGGCGAGAGCGAAAATGCCGAGGCGCTGGTGCGTTACGATATTGATATGAGTTTCGAGCCGGTTACTTTGGTGGAGAACAAACAAATAACTGATGATATTTCTGTTCTGAGTTTTGATCGCAAGGTGAATGTGTGTTCTGGTGAATTTATTTTTCTGTGGATTCCAGGATTGGGGGAAAAACCCTTTTCAGCACTTACGGATGATCCATTTTCCCTGGTAGTAGTCAATCTTGGTGTCTTTACCGAGGCATTAATTAATCTGGAGCCGGGGACGGAGGCTTATGTTCGGGGCCCTCATGGAACGCCCGTCAAGCCACCCGATGGTGGGAAGATTATCGCCGTGGCAGGTGGCACGGGACTGGCTGCGGTGTATCAAATAGCGCGGGATTTTGGTGATGCAGACATATTCGTTGGCGCGCGCACAGCGCAGCGCCTGTATTTTCTTGATGAATGCGCCGCCATCAGCAATCTGCATATTGCCACCGATGATGGTAGTCGTGGTTACCACGGTGTCGTTACGGATCTGCTGTCTGAAAGCTTGAAAGCGATGTCTGGCGCAGAATTGGACAGGCTGGTTTTTTATAATTGCGGACCCGAGCCGATGGTGCATGCAGCCGAGGAGGTAGAGCGAAAATATTGTGGTGCGAGTCAGATTTACAGTGCTATCGATTATCTGACCAAATGTGGTGTAGGGATCTGCGGCGCCTGTGATGCCCCGGATGGTAGAAGGCTGTGTGTTGATGGACCCTTTTTGAGCGCATTCACTAACGGCAATTAAATTCCACTATTTTTCCATTTTCGCCAACTGTGTTCTAAACTTTTAAATAGAAAATTCAATATTAGGTAGTATCGGTGCAAAAATTTTCAGACATAAAAAACCGGGCTGAATCGCGCAAAGGCGGTAGTAAGGGCTTGCAGGTCTTGATGCCCGGGATTGCTTCGAAAAAGCAGCTGGCCGCAAAGGGAGATGACCGATTCCTCGCCATGATGACAAAAGCAATCAATCAGGCGGGATTCGTATGGAACATAATTGAAAACAAATGGCCACAGTTTGAAGAGGCATTTTTTGGCTTCGATTTAAGCAAACTGAGTTTGCTTTCGCCGGAACAGTGGGAGGCCTACACCGGTGATACTCGAGTCGTGCGCAACTGGCAGAAAATAAAGGCATTACAGGACAACGTCTATTTTGTGCAACAGGAGAGTGATAGACACGGCTCATTTGGCAAATTTCTAATCACCTGGCCGGCAGCCGATCAAATCGGTTTGATGGCTTATCTAAAAGAGCATGGATCGCGACTGGGCGGGCAAAGTGCCCTCTGGTTTCTGCGCAGCGTGGGCAAAGACTGTTTTATCCTGTTCAGGGATGTGGTGCTTGCCATGAAAAACGCCGGATTGGATATTGCCGATAAACCCACAAGTAAGCGCGACTTAAAAAAAGTCCAGGATCTATTTAACACCTGGCATGCCGAAACCGGGTTGCCTTATAGCCACTTAAGCAAAATTGCCGCTTGCTCTGTTGGAGAGAATTATCCGCATTAATCATGCGGGTTGAATTTCCTGGCAGCAGCCTAATNCCATTCTTCCGTGTCTTAGTGAAGCGGAAATTCAAGCAAACTGGTGAAATATCCAGCTTAGTTAATTCGGTGCAGCTCAACTGGAATCGAGCCCACTCTGCCGCCTACCACATAAGCTATGAAAGTATCACCCCAGGTGTACTTGTCCTGCATTAGCTGGTTTATGCGCACATTCTTGTCTTCCCGCAGTACGGTAGTGTACCTGGCAGTTTCATCGCCTCTGGTTACGCTGATTTCACCATTAGCCTGCAATCTGGAAAACCAGCCTGACCCATCACAGCCAACTCGAAGGTAGGGATACCCTTCATCATCTACCACCCAGAGCCGGGTGGATACAGTTTCACCGACTTCATCGGTGGTATGAAGTTCCACGACTTCGATGCGCTCGGAGGCCAATCTCTCTACTCCAAAAAACAAAATGACCAACCCAAAAACACTGCCCAGTGTCCAATAAATAAATTTCATATCCTAATCTCCTTAGTAATACAGATACTTTAACATTAAACTATTTAATATTAAAGAGTTTAATGTTAAATAATTCGGAGATAAGGTATCATGGCACCTGGATGCCATCGCAAGGAAACACAAATGAGCAGAAATAAGTCCAATGCACCTGATGAGGCTACCCTTTTCGTATTCTTTAACGAGATAGGAATTATCTCGCAACTCAGCTCGGCACTCTTTGAGCGCAATCTGCCCGATGGATTAACTTCCTCACAATTCGGTGTGCTTAACTGGTTTTCGCGCGTCGATATGGAGGCAACACCGGGGAGATTGGCCACCGCATTTCAGGTGACAGGCGGCGCAATGACAAACACACTAAAAAAACTTAACGCCAAGGGGTTGGTTAAGATCGAGCCGGATGCGACCAGCGGCAGGAAGAAGCGCGTTACTATCACCGCTCGGGGGAGTGCACTTAGGGAAAAGGCTATCGCCTCCGCCAGCCCTATGTTGCAGGAATTTGCCGAAGAATTCCCTGCTGGCAAGATTGCCAGGCAGCTGGGGGAGCTGCAAAAGATAAGGCAGTATCTCGACGAATATCGCTATCGCTAAGGGAAATGCGAGTGCGCCAAAAGCCAGTAAAGCAGAAATATGCTCCTCGGCAACTGCTCCAGCGTTGCTCTAATAAGTGACATCCATGTCACGATGCATTTTCTGCATCGACTGGTTAGATAAACAAAGGCAGAGAGAATCTGTCATTGTCTCTCTGCCCGTTTAGTTGCCGAATTACTCTTACCTAGTCTTGGCCACCTAACTCGGCGTAAACTGCTCTGAGGAATCGTTCCGGATCTCCCCATTTTGCATTGTAGGGAGCGGTTGGGTCGGCCGCAGCGACTTGTTCGTATGTCAGTCCACGCTCAACCAGCGTGGTAACACGTGCTTTCACATCGATAACCATGTCACGGAACTCCATGACATCCTCACGGGTCGAGACCACGCCATGCCCCGGTACGATTTTGGTATTGGGACCAGCCAGACCGACCGCCACGCCCAGTGCGTCAATGGTGCCATCCAGAGATCCGCCATTGTTTAGATCAATCACCGGAAAGGCGACGGTTCTGAAGACATCACCGGCATGTAGCACATCAGAGCCCATGAAATAGATATAACTGTCACCGTCAGTATGCGCCGGTGGCAGCGGAATGATATGTGCTTCTTCCCCGTTTAAATGAAAGGACATTGAACCGCTGAATGTCAGCACCGGTAGTGCCGCTGCGGGTGACTGCTCGGCGAGGCGAACGCGTACCTCATCTCGTGCCAAAATGAGGATGCCCATTCGACCCAAATTTTCGTTGCCACCGGTATGGTCGCCATGAACATGGGTGTTGATTACGAAGCGGATCTCACCATCGCTAAGCTCACGAATAGCTGCCACAATCTTGTCAGTCAATGGCGCAAATTGGTCGTCGATCATCACGACACCGTCTTCGCCAACCGATAAACCGATGTTGCCACCGCGTCCTTCAAGATAATAGTAACTACCGGTTATGTGATGTGCGGTTACCTCGACATTGCTAAAGTCTTGCTGTGCGCTCACGCTGCCAGGTAATAGAAATGCAGCTAAAATAAGGGCGGTCAACAGCTGGATAAAACGAATTGTGGAGTTCACAGGATATTCCTCTCATTCTGTTTTTGTAGGACCAGAAAGAATAAAAGCACTTTTGATCAATGTCCAACCTTAATAGTTGCTACGAGGTTGGAGTTACCGCTTTGAGCACCTGGAAATCCTGGGAATATTGATGCCAGTGTTCGCGCTGCTCTAATCTAAATGAGCACATTTTGAGCTGGTCCGATAATTTCCAGAGCGTGACGTCTACGCGGTATCGCAAACACTCGTAGTATTTTAGTCTGGATATTTGTCATCACTACCAAAGGCGGATAAGCTGGGATTTTCCTGCATGAAAGCGAAAGGATTAACCTGTAGATGACTCAATTTACTCGGCGGCATTTCTTACAACTGAGCATCGCGGCAACAGCTGCGGCATCCAGACTGCGACCAGTGCGGGCACAAGGAGCTAGCGTCCAGACTATAGCCGGAACCGGGATCGCCGGTTATCAGGCGGAGGGGGTATCAGGTCTTCCGGGTCCGGCAACCCCGGTAAATAATCCCTATGGTGTCATCACCGGGCCAGATGGTGCGCTCTACTTCTGTGAGGTGGATACGGGACGCACACGGCGACTGGATCTGGAAACCGGTAGATTAACCACCATTGCTGGCAATGGGGAGAAAGCTTATCTGGGAGATGGAGGCCCGGCGCTGAATGCTTCTTTTTCCGCACCTCACGAGATCCGCTTCGATACGGCAGGAAACTTGTTTGTAGTCGAGAGGGATGCCCATGTGGTAAGGCGGGTAGATGGTAGTACCGGATTAGTATCGACAGTCGCCGGCACCGGAGAGGGGGGTTATGGAGGAGATGGGGGGCCAGCTACAGCCGCGCAGCTCAGGCAGCCCCATAGCATCGCCTTCGATGCCAATGGCAATCTGCTTATTTGCGACATAGGCAATTCACGAGTTCGCAGTGTCAACATGAATAACGGAATTATCTCTACGCTCTCTGGTACGGGTGAGCGCGAGGTGACTCCGGATTCGGCTCCACTGGCAGGAACACCTCTATTGGGTCCCCGCTCGCTGGATACCGATCCCGATGGTAATGCCTATCTGGTGCTTAGAGAGGGTAATGCCGTGTTCAGCCTGGATTTAGGTGCAGGTACGCTTCGGCGCATCGCTGGTACTGGTGATCGCGGTTATGCGGGTGATAACGGTCCAGCTCTAACGGCGACTTTCAATGGACCAAAAGGGATTGCCTACTCAGTTGAGGATCACAGTCTCTACATAGTAGATACCGAGAATCACGTAATCCGACGTATGCGACTGGCATCAGGTGTTATCGACACAGTTCTGGGAAGTGGCGAGAGAGGGGATGGCCCGGATGGAAACCCGCTTACCTGTAAACTTAATCGGCCTCACGGCGTGTTTGTACACGAAGGAATCGTGTACGTTACAGACAGTGAAAGCCATCGGGTGCGGGCAATTACAGGGGTAATTTAGCTACTCAACAAGTGGCAAAAAAAAGGCCGGTGAGAATAAACTCACCGGCCTTTTTATTTCTACTGAATCAGCAGATTCAGATTAATCGGCGTCGTTTGCTTCACGCTCTGCCAGAAGCGCTTCATAGCCTTCGTCGTCAAGATGAGTGATGGCCAACCAGGCATGTGACATTTCATCACCAGTACGGCTACCCCCATAGACCCACTGATCAGGATCGGGGTTGTTGGGGTTATTGGCCGTGTTGTCATACCACTGCTTAATTATCAGTACTGCACCTGCTGGTAGCAGCGGGGCTACGTCGGGCTCATACAGATGGCTGTGATGCCAGGTAGCACTCCAGTTTGAGATCTGACTCACTGCTTCAGTTCGGCCGCTTTCTGGATAGAAAATTTCCAGAGAGGCTGCATTCATGCGCAGGTGACCATGTGGCTGGAAGCTGTCCAGTCGAATTGGGTGGTCAAAAGAGTGAAAGCCCTGTGTCATGGTTGTGCCATGAGGTGGTACGATCAACTGGCCACCTTCGTAGCCTTCTCTGATGCCATATAGCGACAGATCCTGCTTGTAAGGAGCAACTGTTTCATAGCCATCATCATGCAACCAGATGCCAAGCTCAACCACGTTGTCGCGGATAATCTGGCCCTGAGCTGTTGGTCCTACGCCGCCAGGGTACAGATGGATACTCCAACGTATACGTGCGTTCTCGGGCAATGTGCGACACACGCCCTCAGGAACTACCTCACCCCATTTGCCCATGGCATATTCATTCAACTGCCCATAGCGCTCGTATTCGCCATCTTCATTCAGTGCTTCGACTGAAGTGTTAGCGTGGTGTACAACTGCTTTAGCATGGGATTGTGGCTTGACCTGAAGCGCCTGGATGCAGCGATCCGAAGCGTTATTGGCCATATTGTAAGGCGAATGCCACATATCATTACCATTGGCTGGGATGTCTATTGGAGTCGATGCAACGACGATATCCGGCTGACCGTAATCTTCTGCGAAGTTCCATTCTTCTGGATCTCTCACATCAGGAACCGGATGTGATCTGTCACCCCAGTCTCCCAGAGGCGCACCCTGGTCAACCCAGGCTACGATAGTATCGATATCTTCCTGGTCCATGCGCCAGTCGGCTTGCAGATCCTGAATACCGATGTGCTGGTCGTACGCATAAGGAGGCATTTCCCTGTTTGCGACCCTCATTTGAATCAGTGGAGCCCAGGGACGCACCTGCTCATAGCTGGTGAACTGCATGGGACCAATCCCACCTTCCTGGTGACAAACCACACAGTTGTCAGTGATGATTTGGGCAACATGATCAGCATATGTAATCTGCTCCTGTGCCTGTGCTTGCAGCCCCAACGCCATTAATACAGCGCCAGTCAGCAAGCTTGATTTTTGAGCTATTCTCATGTTGTTCTCCTTAATGTCTTCTCAAGCAGGGTATGTATACGCGAAAAGTATTCTCAAGCAGGGAATGTATACGCGGAAAATAATAATTGTGCTCTAGCCAAAAGTCCACTACTTCCGACGATTTCTCACTACTTATTGCAACAAATTGCAATAATAAAACTTATTGCGCTTGATCTGTATCAATAAGCAATACCATAAAAACCCATAACTCTTGATCTGTATCAATAAGTAATATCGTCCAAATTTAGTGATTTTAAACAGGATTGACTAAAAAACCTTGTCCAGCCGGGGTTACCCCGGCTGGAGCGAGTCGAATCAAGGCGAAACAGTTACTCGCTGGAAAACATTGGTCCAGCAGCACTGGTCGCCCTCAGAGCTATCCGAGCCAGAGAACGTATCGGCTCTAGTGCGAAGGATGTACTCTCCAGGTGCAGAAAACGTAGCAATTATGTTGGCTATGCCCTCTGGGCCTCCAACGTTCACCCGATTTGGGCCTCGGTTTCTACGCTGAAATCTAGCCTGGGGCGAGTCCTCATCGATTGCTTCGGGCTCTGGCGTAGACTCATGCCGGGTGAATTCAACCGATCCAGGTCCCTGGTGTAAATACCAGTTCACTCCGACATCCAATGGCTCTTCGAAGCGGGGGTCGGTAGGATCACGCTCGGAGCGATCCAGAACATTGACCGTCAAAGTTGCGGGCTCATCAACAGCAACAGAACCTGAATAATCCTCCACCCGGGCTAACAGGCCAAAGGAACGCTCGCCGTTCACGCCGAATCCAGCCAGGGGCTGTAAGGACCCCTGCGGCCGCGGGAGTATGAAGTCAAGCTCATAAGGTGCTGTTGTGCTGCGCCCCGGAACCTTCAGATCCACTCCGTCCTCCGAAATGAGGTGCCACCAGATGTCCACATCGGTCATATTTGCTGGGACAGTGACTGAAAACACACCCACTGAATGTCCTGGCTCGAAATGAGTTGGCTGCATGCCATTGAATCGGGCTGGCTCAATGTAGTTTCTCTCACCCAGGGGAATATCAACAGCACCCTCGGTATTTCGATTAATCGTGCCAAAAGAGTAAGACACGGTGTCATCTTCGTTGGCAGTCCAGCCTTCCATGACAGGAATTATGGGAAAGCCATTAGGGCTTGACAGGGTTAATAGCAGGGGGGGTGACGGCTGTTGAGCCTGTGCCGGTAGCACTGCCAAAACCGTCAGGGCCATAGTCAGGCCAATGATTATTCTATGAATCTGTTTCATCGGTGTTTTCTCCAAAAAGCAAAGGGAATAAATGCCGTTGTTGTCCAGTTAGTTTACGGCGGTGGATTAGCTCAGGCGCATTTTTTTTTATTTCAAGGTCCATATCCTTACTAAACCTAAGGATAAACGCCATCGGAGTGAGAGTCTAGCCATGTGGGAGCTACATGTAAATTATAAGATAGCAATGGTTGCAATTCGTTGCATTAGTGATTGAGCTGAAACTGGTCCTGATTTTATCAATCTTTGCCTGGTCCTGCGTTGTAGGTATTTTTATAGAGAGCTTTGGAAAAAAGGGGACTTCTGCTCGGGTTAAAATCTATAATTTAGGGTAGCTTACTGATATAAAAGCAATATTTTGTGATATTAGGTGGAATCAATATGGGAAAAATACTGAAATGGTTTGGAATAGTTCTCACCGCTCTCGTCTTTGCCATTGGCTTGCTTGTACTCGGAATGCGCTTTAGTGATGGCCCGCTGGAAATCATATCGGGCGGGCCGTTCAAGACGGGGGAGCTGACGATTCATCCAGATGACTGGAGTTTTCTGACCGGCAGAGACTCTATCGAGTTTCAGACCATGGATCCTTCCACTTCAAGGACGGTCTGGCTTGGAGTCTATGACCGGCGCCTGTTTCTGGTCAGTGGCTATATGACTACCGGTTATGGCAAGTTGTGGAAGCACTGGCCACACTATCTGGAGGAAGACAATCGGGTCATTCTGCGAATCGATGGCAAGCTCTATGAGCAGCGTATGCAACGGATTATGGATGGGCCTGAGGTTGTTCCTGTATTAAATTTATTCAACCGTAAATACGGATTGGGAGCTCAGGCAAGTAGTACGGAAGTTACCGAAGGGCATACCTGGATGTATGAAGTCGTTCCACGCTAATTAGATAGTTGGGATCAAAGCAGAGCAGTAAGAACGTCACCAGTTGTAAACTCGGTGACGCCCTGTCCCATCCCCCACTCAAGCTGAAATAGCTAGTCGCGTAAAGCGAAGGTGTAAACTACATTTCCTGCGGCAACCGTAATATATTGCTTGCCGGCTACTGCGAATGTCATCGGGGCGGCATGCACTCTTCTTCCAAGTGAGATATGCCAAAGTTCCTCGCCGGTGTTTGCATCCAGTGCATAGAAATAGCCGTCTACGCTGCCACTCAATACCAGATCGCCGGCCGTGGTGGAGATGCCAGCCGAAGTGCGTGGCTGCACCGGAAACTCCCAGGCTATATCTCCAGTCGCCGGATCAATGGCACGAAGCGCACTGTAATAGGTGTCCATCGGGCGAGTATAGGAACCGCCTCCACCGGTGAAGCGCTCACCCCGTTCGTACTCTTCATCGCGCTTGAAAAAACGTTGCTCGCCATCGAAGGCATTGACGTAAAATAATTCGGACCTTGGACTATAGGCCGCTGACCACCAATTGGTGCCGCCACCAACCGAGGGAGATACGACAACTCCTTCGTAAGTAGGAATCGTGTTGGGTGCTCGCATAGGCCGCCCGTTTGCATCCAGGCCCAGGGCCCAGGTCTGGGTGGCGTAGGGCTCGCCCACCAGAAATTCACCGGTAGCGCGATCCAGCGTGTAGTAAAACGCATTGCGGTTTGCCCACATGATTACCTGGCGCGTTGCTCCCTCATATTCGATATCAGCAAGAATCGGCACCTGGATAGCATCCCAGTCATGTACGTCATGGGGTGTGAACTGGAAATACCACTCCAGTTCACCGGTATCACCATTTAGTGCCAGGGCCGAATCCGAGTAGAGATTGTCACCCAACCGCGCATCGCCGTTCCAGTCAGGCCCCGGATTGCCGGTGCCCCAATAGATTAGATTAAGATCTGCATCGTAGGAGCCTGTTATCCAACTGGCGCCCCCGCCGGTTTCCCATGAATCATCTGCCCAGCTTGCTACATCGGGATTACCTGGTCCTGCGATCGTGTACGTACGCCATCTACGCTCACCGGTTTCAGCGTCGTAGCCATCGACAAATCCACGAATGCCAAATTCGCCACCGGCAATACCGGTTACAACTGTGTCTTTAACGATCAGCGGTGCGGCGGTTTTACTGTATCCGGATTCATAATCCGCGACTTCCACATCCCACAACAGGTTACCGGTACGCGCATCGATAGCGACCAGATGTGCATCGAGCGTACTCATGAACAGGGTCTCGCCGAGTATGGCAACGCCCCTGTTATTGCGGCCACAGCAAATGCGCAGATCCTCAGGCAACTCGTGGTCGTAGCGCCAGTATTGGCGACCGGTCACAGCATCAACCGCTACCACATTACTGGGGGCTTCGGTAATAAACATGATGCCATCGACAACCAGTGGCACGGTTTCCGCTCTATCGATTACCGGTATTTGATAAGACCATTTGAACTCCAGATCACTCACATTCCTGTTGTTGATCTCATCGAGTGTGCTGTGACGCTGACTACTCAAGGAACCAGAATACATAAGCCAGTTCTCCGGTTCATCGTCTGAGTTGACTAACCGCTCCCAGGTAACTGGTGAAAAGGCAGGCGTCATAGTGGTGGCAAATGGTTCTTCCTGTGCCAGGATTACTCCTCCAGACAGGAATACAAAAAACAAAATTCCTAGGCGTTGCATGATTAATTCTCCTTTCGCAAAGAGAAGAGATAGGCGACAAGATCATCCAACTCCCCCTCGGCTAATGTCTGTGAGTAGCTTGGCATGGTCGAGTCCAGAATCCGCTCGTAAGAAGCAATTTGATTTTTGGGTAGTGACCACAAATCTGAGTTTTGATCGATGACCCGCAAAGTGAACGTGTCTTCATTCATTCTTAGACCTTCTACGGTGGATCCATTCTGGAGCACAGCCTTGACGGTCCACCAGCGCGGAAGTACCTCTTCATGCGGGCTGACCAGGTCCGCCATCAGCTCATCCGGATCTCTCCGCTCGCCAACCCGGCTTAGATCCGGTCCGAGTCTGCCACCGGAGCCGCCGATCATGTGGCAGGCATTACAATCGCCGCCAGCATAGAGTGTCTGTCCACTTGAGACAGAGCCTGGCAGGTCGATATTGGTAGGGTCGGTGCTCAGAGAATTTATGTAGGTTACAACTTGCCAGACAGTAGGATCGGGCGTATCAGGGCTAACCGGCAGCATGGCCGTGCCAGCTATTCCCTCACGCACTATTCTGTAAATACCTGCATCGGTACTGGCGCGAGAGAGGCTTCTGGTTAAATCGGGAGCGCCGGTTTCATCATTGCCTGTCGCGTCTTCTCCATGGCAACGCGAACATTGGCGCTGGAAGTAGCGTTCTCCGAGACGCGCATCCACACCAGTATCATAGAGATTGCCGGCATCCTGGGCGGATGCGGTTAGGCCCCAAAGACCGCTGACCAGTACTCCGTACAGCAAAGCTAACTTCAACCATACCCTGAAATTCCAGTACATAGTGCCTCCAATTCTTGTATTCATTGACGGTAACAGAGAGGTTACGAATCTGTTGAATAAAAGTCCAGCTAATCAGTGAACTCGGTAAGACAGTGTTGCGGTTGATTCTCGATCTAAAACCCACTACCGTTGGCCACACTAGTACCTCGACCAGGGTTAATTTTGGAGTGCAGAGTTCACCAGACTGTTCAGTGTTAGGCGCAGTGACGCGGGCCTAGCACCGCTAA
>PBTO01000033.1 GCA_002726595.1 Gammaproteobacteria bacterium
GCGGTCGCGATATTGCAGGTATGGATGTGTTGAGAGCTGATCGTGCCGCACGGTACCAGGGGGAAACTGGCGATGTTGGCAGACGTCACATGAACGGCAGCTTCCTCATCACGCCGACCACTGGTGGTGCAACAAGCCGCGCTTACTATCTGCTGCTTGATGTCACAACTCGTCGCCCGACAATGGTTGCCTCAGGTTACTACGAAGATGAATTTGTGCGCACGCCAGATGGTTGGCGTATTCAGCACCGTACTCTGCTTGGCTACGAAGCGGCCCAATAGCTGTTTAACAAAGGGACCGGCCTTTCTATCCCGAAACAAGATTGTGCCTGCGGTGGATCTCACGCAGGCCCACATCCTGCATCTTTTTAGCACTTTGCTTCCTGCATAATGAGAGTGAAATCTCGGTATTTCGGCCGCTGAAAACTCCAGATGCCAGATTCCTGCCACAATTAATCGGCATATAGCCTCGATTGAGGGATCGTGGTGGCATGATTTGTTGGTTTAATGAAGACTCAATCAACTACAAATTGATTGAACCCTCCTAGAGCTAGACCCGCTTTAAGGCCCTCAATGAGGGCCTTTTTTTTCGCAAGCGAAGAATTTACCTGGTAGGGATGACGTCACCCAGGGCATCGCGATGCCGATCGTTGAGATACATGAAATCAGCCAGTATACGGCCACTTTCCAGCAGCAGTGGGTCCTTCTCCTCAACTTCCTCAGCATCCGATTCTGCAGAACTTGCAGTTGTCACATCGTTATTTGCTGCCGGAGCTGTAGTGGTTTCGTCTTCTTCCTCAGTATCGGAGCGAGGTTCTTCACGCAGCGGTAATCCTTTCAAAAACCTTCTCATGTTTTCTGCTTCAAATTCGACTTTTCGACTTTCATCACGATCGACCTTTACCACAGTTTCGTTCAAGGATATCTGATCCCGGTTACGTAGCTCTTTTGAACGACCAATCTGGTCGGAAATATAAATAAAATCGGGCGAGTCTTCAGCACGTTCCTGGTGCAGAGCTGACAGTTCAGGTAGCAGGGCCTGAATCGCGTGGTAGGGAGAGTACTCCACGGCTCTTACCGTATCCCAGGGCAGGGCACCATCCAGGCTGCTCTCGCCTATATCTTCGTATGCATCATAGAAGTCGGGAAAAGTAATATCTGGAATCACACCACGGTGTTGGGTGCTCGCCCCGGAGATTCGGTAAAATTTTGAGCGAGTCAATTTTACCTGCCCATAGTCCATCGGAATAATTTCCTGCACAGTTCCCTTACCAAAGGTCTGGCCACCCAACACAATCCCGCGCTCATAGTCCTGAATTGCACCAGCAAAAATTTCCGAGGCTGAAGCACTGGTCCTGTTAACCAGAACTGCCATTGGGCCATCGTAGGTTACTGCCGGGTCATTATCGCCAAAGGAGCGTACGAAGCCACTTCGAATTCCCGAATAGCGAATTTGAACCGTTGGCCCGGTTTCAATAAACAGACCAACAAGTTGATTCGCTTCACTTAGACTGCCGCCACCATTGTTTCTGAGATCCACTACAACCGCATCAACACTTTCTGCTTTAAGTTCTCCCAGCAAAACGGCCACATCCCTTGTGGAGCTCTTGAAATCTTCATCCCCCCGGGCCGCAGCCTCAAAGTCGAAATAAAAAGTAGGAAGATTGATCACTCCAATCTTGTAGTTGCGATCATTATAGCTTAATTCAATCACCTCTTTCTTGGCTGACTGATCTTCAAGTTTCACAGTGTCGCGGGTGATGCTTACTATGGTTGCACCGGACTCGGTAACCGCATCTACCNGAATCACGTTCAATCTCACTACCGTGCCTTTTTCGCCTCTTATCTGTGTTACAACATCATCGAGGCGCATGCCAACCACGTCCTGAATTTCCCCATCAACCCCCTGTCCAATACCAATAATCCGATCACCAGCTTGCAGCTCTTTACCACGCTCGGCTGGACCGCCCTTGATCAACTCTACAACCTTGGTGTATTCATCCTCACTGGTCAGTTGCGCGCCGATTCCCTGTAGGGAAAGTGACAAACCCATATTGAAATTTTCTGAGTCAACTGGTGAAAAATACGCAGTGTGCGGGTCTACCGCTTTAGCAACCGTGGAAAGATAAGACTGAAAAATATCCCGATTGTTGGTTTTCAATACCTGGCTTAATTGGTTCCTGTAACGCTTGCTCAGCTTGTCTTTAATTTCTTCGTTATCATCCCCGGTAAGTTTTAAACTGAGCACACCGTTCTTCATGCGCAAACGCCAGATTTCATCCAGTGCAGATATATTAGCGGCGTAAGGGGCTTCGGTACGATCAAGTTCAATAAACTCATCGATGGAAAAATCCATATCGGGAATATTGTTTTCAATACGGTCAATAGAGTAGATGAGTCGCTCCAATACGCGCCTGTAATAGAGGTTATAAATTTCAAAACCGGCTTCGACATTCCCATCCTTAAGATTGTCATCAAGCGTGTATCGATGTGCGCTCAACGTATTGACGTCGTCTGCAGTAAAGTAAAGGTGTGAACCATCCAAGGTGTCAAGATAGGTATCGAATACTACAGAAGAGAAACCGTCATCAATCTCTACGGATGAATAGTGCTTGGTTTGCAATTCTTCCAGCAGTGAAATGGCCGTTTGTCCATAGATGTTCTCGCTCTCCAGAGGAGCATACAGCGCATCGATATCAAGAACAGTGTTTAGCCGGACCGCTTCAATATCCTGCGACCAGGCTGTGCTGTTAAATAGTCCTAACCCCGCTGTCAGTAAACCGACTTTTATCCAACTAGAAGCGACAGAATAACGGTAATTACAATTTTTCATAAAACTCCATTTTGCTCATTCTTTAAGTTACTGACAGGAAATTTAAAACTTTCTTTTCAGCGGTAGCAGGAAAACTAGAGACTAAGCCAAATTCCTATCAGATTGAAGCTATTTTATGTAATTTAATTCCACACTCTCGCTCTATGACTTAATCTGTTTATTGCGAGCCGAGGCATGACGCTCAGCTCGCTCGACATCAATGTAGCGGTCCGTTATCGCACTCGAGCCATGCCCGGCATCATCGCGCACGTGTTCACGGGGCCGATGCTTCACATCCTCAGAAATTCCAGTATGCCTTAGCCAGTGTACAGTGGCTGAAGCGAGTCGGTCTGCTTCCTCGACAAAGCCCTCTTTGCGCATGTTTGCACTGGCAGTATCAAAACATGTCTGCACAATACAGCGGATTTGCCTGGTGCTGGTTATGCCCCCCTTGCCCCGGGTTTTGTGAATCAACGGTGTCGATTCACCCGGGCTGGGTAATGCAGAGAGTCCCCGGGAAGCCCGATAACGTTTCAGCGCGTCCAGCATGGCATCGCTGACAGAGATTTCCCGCTCCTTATTCCCTTTCCCCACAGTGATGAACCACCAGTTTCCCTCCTGGTCAGACTGAAAATGCCCCATTTGCGGGGCCCAGCGAGGGGTTTCTACCAACTCTGAAATGCGCAAATACATGGCAAACAGCGCATTCAGGATAAACAGGGTGCGTTCATGGACCTGTGGCCGCTCTGTAGCCAGTTTTTCAGCGGTCTCGATTACATAGTCCCACTGCAACGGTGAAAGCCGCCTGACCTTGCTCTGAAGCTGTTTCTTGCGAATGAACTTACTCTTCTGGCGTATCTGGGACACCGGATTTGCAGCCAGGTAGTTCTCCTGGATCAGAAAGTTGAAGAAACTGCTCAACACACTGAACAGGGACTGGATAGCAGCCTGGGAAATCACGTATTCCTTGCCTGTGCACACATAGGGCCGCCATTCCTCATTGGGTAGGCGTTCGCCTTGACGGGCCTGAAAACGAGCTACATTCTTAGGCCCCACCCAGGTGGCAGGGGGTTGTTTAGAAAACTCGAGATAAGTTTCGATATCCTCTCTAACTATCTGATTTAATGATTTATTGACGATTATCCAGCACCAGTGCAGAAAGTGTTCTATCTCTCTTCTGTAAGTGGCAAAAGTGTCAGGACTGCCGCGGTAGCTGTAAATAAACTCGCTGGCGTACTGGTAATCCTGCACCGCATCGTCAGAGTATTCATCAAGCAAATGTTCCAGGGCTATTACTGGCTGCTTGAACGGGTTGGGCATTTCCTCAAGTGTATCGAAGAATGCCCTGGGCGGCTTGATAGTTGACATCAGCAAGTGGCCTTATCTTGTAAATAGCGCATAAATTACCATCTGTCACACAGGCAAACTGGCTGGGCCAGGTCTTGTTGCAAGCAAAATCCTTCCTCGTTACAGGGGCTTATACTTATTTTCTCTCTATCTAGTTCTCGGATTAATCCGCTTTATCTTTATGGTAAAGGGCTCACACCGCGAAAGTCTTTACCCTGCGCTCCATACAGATTATGCTTAGCGTTATATACTCAACTATATAACGGAAGTATATAATAAAAAATATATAACGAGTTGCCTTAAAGCGTTGGATTAATGGTACCGGGGAAGCGATGCGGCGTCTTAACAAACCCTTAGCGGCTTTTTTTAGTCTACTGCTGATTATTCTGCCCCAGCGGGGCGTGGCAGAGACTATCAATGTAGCTGTCGCATCCAATTTTGCTGAAACCCTGGAGCAACTGGCGGCCGTATTTGAGCAACAATCAGAACACAGTATAAACCTGATCCGCGGCTCCAGCGGCCGGCATTATGGTCAAATTATGAGCGGAGCACCGTTTGATGTGCTGTTATCGGCCGACTCACTGCGAACGGCTCAGTTGGAGCGGGAAGGGCGGATCAGCCCCGATACGCGCCAGGTATATGCCTATGGGCGGTTAGTTCTATTTAGTATTAAACCTCTATTAAATCAATCAGTTAAAGAGTTGTTGTCAGATCCTGCCTTGAATAGACTGGCCACAGCAAATAGCAGGCTGGCCCCTTACGGCGAAGCAGCCATGCAAGTTATTGATTCGCTCGAACTCAATACCGCCCTGAGCAGGAAACTCATCACGGGTGAAAACATCGGCCAGACATTTCAGTTTGTCGCCTCAGGCAATGCGGACCTGGGTCTGGTGGCCCTGTCCCAGGCTCTCGCTTCGCCCATTACTGGGTTTTACAAGCTGGTGCCCGACTCCCTTTACCGCCCTATAGAGCAGGAACTGGTGATACTGAAGGACTCCAGCGCAGCCAGAGGTTTTGTCGCCCTGATACTGAGTGAGGCGGGACGCCAAATCATTACAGAAGCTGGCTATCTAACGGCCATTACGGCAGTGGGGAACTAGGCATGTTGAGCCCGGAGGATTTATCGGCATTTGCCATATCACTTCGATTGGCCGCTGTAACTACTATGATTTTACTACTATTAGCATCTCCGTTGGCCTGGTGGTTATCGCAAACCCGATCCCGTTTTCGAAGCATCATAGAAGCCCTTGTCGCGTTGCCCCTGGTGCTGCCGCCCACTGTGCTCGGTTTCTACCTGTTACTGGGGCTATCGCCAACCGGGCCATTTGCCGGGGCACTGGAGACTCTCGGTATTGACAGACTGGCCTTTTCATTCCAGGGCCTGGTGCTGGGTTCGGTAATCTATTCACTACCGTTTGTGGTGCAGCCGCTGCAAAATAGCTTCTACGCACTCGGCAAGCGCCCACTTGAGGTCGCCGCTACCCTCGGTGCCGGGCCGCTTCACCGTTTTATTCATGTGGTGTTGCCGCTATCCAAACTGGGATATCTCACTGCTGCTGTATTAGGATTTGCCCATACTTTAGGTGAATTTGGCGTTGTGCTGATGATCGGGGGCAATATCCCCGGGGAAACTCATGTGGTATCCATCGCGATCTACGATCATGTGGAGGCATTGGAATATTCCCAGGCTCATTGGCTATCGGCAGCGCTATTGGCACTTTCCTTCATTGTGCTGCTCGTGGTGTATAGCACCAACAAGCACTTTACCCTGGTACGAAGCTAATGATTGATGTCGATGTCCAATTGGACCGGGGCAGCTTTCGGCTACAGGCTGACTTCGAGGTACCTGGCAAGGGGGTAACAGGTATATTCGGGGCTTCCGGATCGGGCAAGACCACACTGCTACGTGCCGTAGCGGGACTGGAGGAGGGCGCCAGGGGGCAGATTTCCGTCAACGACAGCGTATGGCTCTCCCGGGATGCAGATATTCCGGTTCATCGACGCAAGGTAGCCTACGTTTTTCAGGAGGCCAGCCTGTTTCCCCACCTGAACGTTGAGGGTAACCTGCTATTTGGCAGGACCCGGGTGAATGAATTGGTCCATCAGTTTGATTTAGAAGAAGTAATTTCTTTATTGGGGCTCAAAGACCTGCTGCACAGAGACCCGGAAAGCCTCTCTGGAGGGGAGAAACAGCGTGTGGCCATCGGGCGCGCGCTGCTATCCAAGCCGTCACTGTTATTGATGGATGAGCCGCTTTCAGGGCTGGATCACGGGAGCAGGAAAAGTTTAATGCTATTCCTTGAAAAAACTATTCAATCCCTGGAAATACCAGTGCTTTATGTTAGCCACTCGAGCGATGAAATAGCTAGATTGGCGGCTAATCTAGTACTAATGAAGGATGGATTGGTATCCGCTTACGGGGCAATTGCCGAGGTTCTGGTGCAGGTCGATTCTCCGTTTGCCACATCAGAGGAAGCTTTTACAGTGCTCGAATGCCGGGTAGGAGAGGGCGAGGATCTTCATATCAGCCACATACACAGCCGGGGCGGGGAAACACTGCGGATCTCAAAAGTTCGCCACGGTGTAGGTATGCCAGTCAGATTACGGATCCAGGCCAGAGATGTCAGTCTCTGTCTTACCAGACCGCTGCACAGCAGTATTTTAAATATCCTCCCCGCCACCGTACGTGCTCTGTCCAGGCAGGTAGAAAATGGACATCGCACGGTAAAACTGGATATTGCTGGCGATAATGTACTGGCGAGAGTCTCGGAATATTCCTGTCAGCAGCTCACAATATGCCCCGGATTGGAGTTATTTGCTCAGATAAAGTCGGCCGCCCTGGTTACTTGATCAGTAATTCTGCTAGCCAATTTATCATTTATTTCATGGCGATATGAAAATTAATTAAACTGAATTCTAAAATAAGCTATGCGCGTAGCAATATGACGCTCGAGGCCTTCCAGAATGCGCAAACCGGGGTAGATTCTGCCAACGCCAGCTGCTCGACGCTGCTATTGGTAACCAGGGCGCTGATGGTTTTCGAATCCCCCAGGTCAATAATTAACTCACTGTTCACACTGCCTTTTTCGATCCGAGCGATATCACCCACCAGCTTGTTTCGAGCACTTACAATCAGCGCTGTGTCGGTTGAAACGGTTACCGAAGAGGCTTTGATCAGGGCAATTACAGCTGTACCAAGCTCTATTTCCAGCGCTTGACAGCTATGCTCGGTAATCATGGCAACCACATTCACCGTATCGGAAATCTGAATTATGACCTCGGTATTGACTGCACCTCGTTCCACGCACGTGACTTCACCCAGAAACTGATTACGTGCACTTGCCTGCAATAACGAATGTTTCATAAATCCTGATATGTCGTCCAAAGAGCTTAATTGGGTGTTGAGGTTTTCCAGGAAGAGGCGGTGTTGTTCTTCCAGTTGCTTAAAGCCCTTGACGATGTTTTTGCCGTATTCGGTAAGCTGCGTACCGCCGCCCTTGCTGCCTCCTGCAGACCGGGATACCAGAGGTTCACGGGAAAGGTTGTTAAGGCGCTCCAGGCGATCCCAGGCCGTTTTATAGCTGATCCCCGACTCTTTGGCGGCGGCAGAAATAGAGCCGGTATTATCTATCGCCTGCAATAAACTGATCTGGTCGAGCGCAAACCGATTGGCTTCCCCTTCGCTTAGCCAAATCTCCCCATGTAATGTTGCCAAGGCCCACTATCTCCGTTAATCGAGAATGCCTGCATTATGCCCTAATTCCGTGGAATCCTGGTTATTTATTGAAATACGAGGCACATGTTGTGCCTGCATCCAAATCGAATAATGTATCCCAATCCAGCCTGTATTTATGTAATAATTGGACTGTCAAAAAACAGGCAATTCGCGGGAGAAACTGCCAATGAAACGATATCAGCAAATCGCTCTGGGCATTCTGTTCACGTGTACAATAACCACTGCGGCGGCACAGGATTGGGAAATTCCCAGAACTGCTGGTGGCCAGCCTGATTTGCAAGGCGTATGGACGAACAAAACCCTGACGCCATTAACCCGATCCAGAGAACTGGGTGAGATCAGAGCGCTGGACAGCGAGCAGGTTCAGCGCTTGGAAGCAGGGCATCAGGAGTATCTCGATGCCGAGTTTGCCGATAGCGACCCGGACCGCGTAGCAGGAGCCGGAGCCCAGGCTGGTGATGATGGGAACACCGAGGATGGCTATAACGAGTTCTGGAAAGATCTAGGTACGCGAATTCAGCGTGTAAATGGTGAATACCGCTCCTCCATCGTGATCGATCCAGCCAATGGCCAAATCCCCTATGCAGGTGATTTTCGCGCTCGATTCAGACGCGACCCAAATGGCCCGGGTCCATATGATGGGCCAGAGGCACGTTCCCTTGCTGAACGCTGTCTGCTGGCTTTCGGTTCGCATTCCGGCCCTCCCATGCTTCCGGTGATGTACAACAACAATTACCAGTTCGTACAAACCAAATCTTATGTGCTGATATTAGCCGAGATGGCCCATGATGCCAGGATCATCAGAATCGATGGCAGTGAGCACAGGCCGGATATGAACAAGTGGATGGGCGATTCAGTGGGTCGCTGGGACGGCGATACACTGGTGGTCGAGACGCTGGGCTTTAATCCACAACAGACTTTTCGTGGTGCCTCCGAAAACCTCAAAGTCACAGAACGCTTTAGCCGTGTTTCTGAAGCGGAAGTACTCTATAGCTTTACAGTGGAAGATCCAACAGTCTTTGCAGCGCCCTGGACTGGTGAGTTAATGTTCAATGCCAGACCAGCACATGAATCCATGTACGAATACGCTTGTCATGAGGGTAACTACGCGCTGTCCGGGATACTGGCAGGGGCAAGAGAATTGGAAAGACAGGCGGCGGAAGAAAATCCTTAACGTCTTTATTTTTGCTGTGTTTGCCCGATTGACCGGTAAACACAGCAGAATTCTGACTACAAAGCCACTCTAACTCATTGACTCCACGTCATTTCCAGCAGAATTAGTTTTCTTTAAAACCAATAAATCAGGACATCCATGGGCAAAACACCGCCAGTGCTCGAGCTAATGGGCGTGCCAGGCTCTCCCTACACCCGCAAAATGCTGGCTCTGATGCGCTATCGCCGCATTCCTTATCGCTTACTACCAGGCTCGAAGTTTGTTATCAATGAGGATAAGGCGCGTTTCCGGGCTCGACCACAGGCTCGGGTGCCTCTATTGCCCACGTATTATCTGAAAGACGCAGAGGGCAGAGAAGCTGCTGTCACTGATTCAAGTCCGTTGATTCGCCGATTTGAGAACGAATATCAAGGACGCTCAGTAATTCCCGCTGAACCGGTGCTGGCTTTTATCGATTTTCTCATTGAAGACTACGCCGACGAGTGGCTCACTAAGGCCATGTTTCATTATCGCTGGAGCTACCAAGCAGATATCGAAAAAGCGGGGCAGTTATTACCTCGATGGAGCAATCAGACTGCCACTGATAAAGCTTTGGCTCAGCGTAGCAAGACTATCACTGAGTTACAGATTTCCCGCTTATCCTATGTGGGCTCAAATGAGGTCACCGCTGCAACGATTGAAGAAAGCTTCAAGCGATTTATTCATTTACTGGATAACCACCTGAAACAACAACATTTTTTGCTTGGTGAAAGACCTTCCTCATGTGATTTTGCTATCTATGGCCAGCTAACCTGCCTGGCGCTTTTTGATCCCACACCCCAGGCCATCGTGCTGGCAGAGGCACCGCGGGTCTATGCCTGGACAGAAGTGATGGAAGATCTATCGGGCTATGAATTACTGGATGGCGATTGGATCAGTACTGCCAGAGTTCCTGTAACACTGCTATCGATCCTGCTGGAAATAGGCCGTATTTATGCGCCTTATCTGCTGACCAATGCGGAAGCCGTGCGCGCTGGTAAGAAGCAGATGGAAATGGAACTGGATGGCAGGCCGTGGCAGCAGAAGCCATTTCCTTATCAGCTGAAGTGCCTCAACTGGATTCAGCAGGAGTACGGAAAGCTCAACCAGAATGACAAGAACACCGCAGATGCCTTACTCACCGGCACCGGTCTCGAGAACCTGCTTAAATCTTAAAATCGCTCTGTCTAGGGGATGCAAAGTAGGGCACCAATTCGTTGTCATGCTGCTGCAGTATATTGATAATTTCCTTCCTAACTACCATTCTCACTAATTCCGGTAATCTTTATTACCGGAATTAGTGATATATGCAGGTACGGTACCTCTGTAGCGCCAATCGACTAATAGCCCCCCTGGCGCTTATGAAGAGGCATACAATATCTAGAGAATAAACTGCCTATTAGGATGTAATCTTAATATTCTACTTTAACTACTGCCGGGATCGCGCTTCTCGCGCAGCATGACGAACTCTTCTGCCAGCGTTGGATGTATTCCTATAGTCCGGTCGAAATCCGCCTTTGTTGCACCACTGTTTAACGCGACGGCAAAGCCCTGAACAATCTCGCCGGCATCAGGGCCAACCATGTGTAATCCCACGACGCGTCCAGATGCTCTGTTTACGACAAGCTTTACCAGAGAGCGTTCCGCGCGGCCACTGAGTGTGTGTCTTAGCTGTTTAAGCTCACTGCTGTAAATATCGATTTCGAGGCCCTGATCCAGCGCTTGCTCCTCAGAAAGTCCTACAGTGCCGATATTTGGGTGGCAGAATACCGCTGTGGGTATATTGTCATAAGATACAGCATGGCCAGGCTCTGCAAACAAATTACGCGCTACTGCCTGCCCCTCGGCCAGTGCGACCGGTGTCAGGGCCACGCGATCAATGACATCACCTATGGCATATATACCCGGAATACTTGACTCAAAGTCCTGGTTTACCTTGATTGCGCCATTGTTTGCCAACTCCATACCCAGCTCTTCAAGGCCCAGATTAGCCGTTGCCGGCTTTCTGCCTGTCGCATATAGCACGGTGTCTGTCTGAATCTCATCTCCGTCATCACAAATAACCTGTAACTGGCTATCATTGTTGAATATTTTCTCAATATTCGTATTTAGCTTAAGATTGAGATCATGGGAAATCTCTGTTGTTATAAACCGCCTTATATCCTCATCAAAGCCCCGTAACAACTTATCCCGGCGGTATATTAATGATGTCTCGCAGCCTAGCCTGGTGAAGATACTGGCGAATTCGACAGCGATATAGCCACCACCGACGATTACCATTGAGTCAGGCAACTCTTCCAAGGCAAAGATCTCATTCGAGCTGATAACCAGCTCACTGCCAGGGAACTCCGGTGTCCATGGCCAGCCTCCAACGGCGATGAGAATGTATTTGCTGCTAATCGTCTTGCCGTCAATGAGCAGCTCATGTGCACTCTTGATCTGTGCCCGGGTCTGGAAGACCTGTACCTTGTTAGCATCGAGAATTGTCTTATATATTCCATTCAACCGATTGATTTCAATATCTTTATTGCTCTTAAGTTTACTCCAGTCAAAGTCTATACCCTGATAACTCCAGCCAAAACCCTGGCTATCCGCGAAATCGTCGCGGTAATGCGCGGCGTAGCTGAATAATTTTTTCGGCACACAGCCGACGTTTACACAGGTGCCGCCAAGGTAACGCTCTTCGGCCACAGCTACCCTGGCTCCCAAAGATGCCGCGATGCGACAGGCGCGAACCCCGGCCGAACCAGCGCCAATTACAAATAAATCGAAATCAAATTCTTCCAAGTTCCTGTATCCTTCGCGGTGACTGAGCCGGTTCGGGCACTATTATGCCCCAGCGAATACGACAACCCAATGCAATCAAAGCTATTCGATGAAGCAGATCCTGACTATTGCATCCGCCACGAACTCGAGGATGCCGCGCTTGTCGAATATCCACACGCGCTGACAGGCGCCGTCAGCGCAAAATACCTGCAGTTGATGATAGGTACCCTGCCCTGGCGTCAGGACACCCTCAGAATCGCCGGCAAATCCATTCCGGTTCCAAGATTGCAGTGCTGGATGGGCGAGAAACACGCCCATTACACCTATTCCGGCATACAACTCATGCCAATACCCTGGGATGCAACTGTACTGGCAATTAAGCACCGGGTGGAAATCCTGAGTGGCGAGCAGTTTAACTCGGTACTGCTGAATTATTACCGTGATGGCAGGGACAGCGTGGACTGGCATGCCGATGATGAAAAGGAACTCGGCCCCCATCCCATCATAGCTGCGGTCAGCCTGGGAGCTGAACGGCTGTTTGAACTCAAGAAGAAATCCCCGCCAGGATCCGGAAAATATCAAATATCGCTGACATCTGGCAGCCTACTTGTAATGGGCAATTCCTTCCAAAACAGATGGTTGCACAGAGTACCTAAGGTGAAAAATCTAGAATTACCACGGATTAGTCTCACTTTTCGTCAAATCCTGACAGATATCCCGCCTTCCCTAGGGTGAAAGTTCGGCAATTCAATAACTTAGGTGGTTTTGGCAATTTACTGCTACTATTTGCCCTCCAATACTGGTTTATTTAAATCCCCCGGAGAGTAGCTAATGTATCGCCTTCTTTTCGTTGTAATCACACTCCTTTCGGTCAATCTCTCCATTGCCAATACCGTAACCGGTACTCATGGCGCCGTATCAACTCGCTCCCAGATCGCATCTGATGTGGGGATCGCTATTCTCGAACAGGGTGGTAATGCCGCAGATGCTGCAGTAGCCGTAGGTTTCGCCCTGGCAGTAGCCTACCCCTCTGCGGGCAATATTGGCGGCGGTGGCTTTTTCGTATTGCGTATGGCCGATGGTGAAGTAATTACGCTGGACGCCAGGGAAACCGCGCCACTGGCTGCATCCCGGGATATGTATCTGGATGCCGACGGCGAAGTTAACCGAAGACTCTCCATGTCTACGGCCCTCTCCACGGGAGTACCTGGCTCTGTTGCAGGATTACTGGCCTTGCTGGAGCGATATGGCACCCTGAGCAGAGAACAAGTACTGGAGCCGGCCATCCGCCTGGCTGAAACGGGCTTCGAGCTAAATGAAGACCTGGCTCGTCAATTTACCCAGAACCTGAGACGCATGGGCAGTTTTCCTGCCTCGATAGAAATATTCAGCAAGAACGGCACGTCTTACCTAGCCGGTGATCGCTGGGTACAAAGCGACCTGGCTGCGACATTGCAACGCATATCCGATTCTGGCAGAGATGGCTTCTATGCCGGCAGAACTGCAGATTTACTGGTTGCGGAAATGGAGCGCAACAATGGCCTGATAAGCCATGCAGACCTTATTGCTTACCAGCCTGTATGGAGAGAAGCCATCCATGGCACCTACCGTGGCTACGATATCTGGTCTATGCCACCGGCCTCCTCCGGTGGGGTACTACTGGTGCAGATGCTAAACATGCTGGAACCCCATGAAATTGCCGAGCCAGGCTGGGGTAGTCAGCAGGCTTCACACTTGATGATCGAGGCGCAGAAGCGCGCCTATGCCGATCGTGCCAGACACCTCGGTGACGCGGATTTCTACCCTGTTCCAGTCGCCCAATTGATCGGGAAAGGTTATGCCGGGCAGCGATTTGCAGATTTTGACCCATCCAGTGCCAAGCCCAGCGCCGATATCTTTGCCGGTTCCTGGCCGGATGAAGGGACTCAAACCACCCATTACTCAATCATGGATAGCGAGGGCAATGCCATATCGGTTACTACCACACTAAACAGTGGCTACGGCAACAAGATGGTTGTTACAGATGCCGGTTTTTTGCTGAACAATGAAATGGGTGACTTTACGCCAAAGGTGAATACAGCCGGTGGCTACGGGTTGATGGGTGAGGAAGCCAATTTGATCGCGCCGGGAAAACGCATGCTTAGTTCCATGACACCTACCATAGTGAGCGAAGATGGCGTGAATGTTTTGATAACCGGTTCTCCCGGCGGCGCCACTATAATTAATACTGTTTTTCACGTAGTGGTTAATTTTATCGATCACAGGATGGGAATTGCAGATGCGGTAGCGAGCCCACGATTCCATCATCAGTGGCAACCTGATTCGGTGCGGTTTGAAGACGGCGCATTCAACACGGGTGTGCAACGCCAGCTTGAGGCCATGGGTCACTCCCAGGTACGCAGTGCTGGATTTGGTTTAGGAGACGCCAACTCTATTTCCTATGATGGTGAAACATTTACCGCCACTTCTGATCCGCGCAATGCTGGAGGCGCCAGTAGCTACTGATTACGTGATAACTGATGAATACGGAACTGTTCGATATCGGCATTGTTGGTGCTGGCGTAGTTGGGTTAGCTATCGCTCAAAGGCTGGCCAGTAGTCCTGCATTTAAAAATAGTGAGATCGTTTTACTGGAGCAAGATTCCGCTTTTGGCCAGCATATCAGCAGTCGTAGCAGCGAAGTCATTCATGGCGGAATTTATTATCCTGAAGACAGCTTGAAGGCGAGATTTTGTGTCCGCGGCAAGCAACTTCTCTACGAGCACTGCGAGCACTACCAGATACCCTGCAACCGTCTGGGTAAATTGATCGTCGCCCAGCCAGGGGAAGAAGCCAGCCTCCAGGCGCTACTATTACAGGCACAGAAAAATGGTGTCGGTGACCTGCAGTCGCTCGATGGCGATCAGCTCATCAAACTAGAACCAGCGCTGTCTGCATCCGCTGCTCTGCATTCACCATCCACCGGTATCATCGATAGCCACAGTTATATGCTTAGTCTGCTGCAGCTGGCTCAGGATAAAGGGGTTATGTTTGCTCCACAAACCAGAGTCATAGCCATTGAGCACGTTAATGAAAAATTTGTACTCAACGCAGAAATTGGCAAGAGTACTGATCACGAGGAATATCAGTTTAGCTGCCGTTACCTGATTAACAGTGCCGGGTTAGCTGCTCAGGCCCTGGCGAATCGAATCGCAGGACTGCCAGGTGAACTGATACCTGCACTGCATTATTGCAAAGGTGACTATTTCAATTACCTTGGCAAGAGTCCCTTCTCCCGCCTGATTTATCCCCTGCCAGAGCAAAATACTCGAGGGCTGGGAGTTCACAGCACGCTCGATATGTCAGGCCAGCTCCGCTTCGGCCCTGATACTGAGTTTGTCGATAGTGTGAATTATGACATTGACCCATCCAAAGCCGGACTCTACGCCACAGCGATAGGACGATATTTTCCGCAAATAGATGCCTCGAAGTTAGAACCTGCCTATGCCGGAATCCGTCCAAAACTTAGCTTAGGCGACAGCTTTGAGGATTTTCAAATTCTGTACGGTGCTGAACACGGCTTTCCCGGCCTGATCCAGTTATTTGGAATTGAGTCCCCGGGTCTGACTGCCAGTCTTGCCATCGCCGATGAACTGGTTTGCCATCTGCAGAATCTGTAATGCTGCCCGCTTTTTTTCAATCTCCCTATAACGTGTGTGTGACTTTGTCTGAAGTTAATTCTTCTACCAGATAATTTTCTATGTAGCTCTTCACCGATTCACCGGGATCAATAAACTGCACCCCGATCCCGCGCACCCTGCTGCCCTGGGCACGCTTCGGCGTAATCCAGATTACTTTCCCTGCCACTGGAATTATTTTTGCCTGTTCCATTAATTTGATTAACAGGAACATCTCATTACCCAGCTGGTATGATCTATCGGTGGGAATAAAGAGCGCACCATATTTTATAAACGGCATATACACCGCATGGAGAACCGCTCTTTCATTTATAGTAAGAGAAAGTATGCCGTAACCTGACATCTACTTACACCCCGTCCTTTGGGCTCGAGACAGCTTTATGCGGCGGCTGACCCTGCCCTGGTGGCCAGCTTGGTCCAACGCCAGATCAAGCTCTCGACAATCAATTGTGGATTTGGATTTGAAACGCCCCGCAACTGGCGCTTCGCCAATTCAACTTCACCATGCAGCACCAGTAAATCTTCCACTATTGTGGCTCTATCATCACTAAGCCGCGCAAGCACACGGGCCAGTTCTGCTAGAGTAGCTTCTGTAACGAGTGAGCTCTGCCTGGTTAGAAGATACTTTATCAATATAGACAATATATTGGATAAATGCCCCATAACGAGCAGTTCCCCTGTGGCTACAGCGAATTTCACAAATTCTTCCGGCTTGAGTTGCTGACACAAAATCCCATGCAAGCTTTGTAGAATTTGTGCTCTTGATTCAATGTGTCCAGCTTCAAGCATCGACAGAGCCTGTAGTGGCCTGTTGCCACTGGCAGTTAATGCGGCATCGATATCACCCTCCGCAAGCTGACTGGCCAACCAGGTCCTGGCTACCTCTCTTGTGGGTTCAGTGAAGTTAAGATGCTGACATCTACTGTGTATGGTCGGCAGCAGAGTCCCGGGGGAATCGGTGATCAGAAACAGGAAGGTGTTATCGGTAGGTTCTTCCAGTGTCTTTAACAAGGCATTAGCGGCATTTCTATTAAGTGAGTCCGCCCTATCCAGCAGGGCAATTTTACAACCACCTGCATGGCTGGTCATGCTGACAAATTCAAGTAGAGCTCGGACCTGATCGATGGTTATAACCTTACTCCCCTCTTCGGCACAAATGAATCGCAGGTCAGGGTGGTGACCGGATTGACCCATGCGGCAACTGCGGCAGTTGCCGCAGCTCTGATTGTCTGTTGAGGATTGACAAAGCAGCAAGCGCGCGAAGGAAAGTGCAAAATCCCGCTTACCCAAGCCTGTATCGCCACAAATTAGGAAGGCATGGGATAGTCTATTTTTCTGTCGCTGGCGACACAGACTTTGCCAATGTTGTTGCTGCCATGCATAGGGGGCTTCAGTGTGCAAAGCTATACTCCAAGGTCAGCCAGTATCCGCAGTATATCCTGTTTCACATCTGCAACAGACTGTGCTGCATTCACTACTTTGCACCGCTGTGGTTCTTGTTCGGCTATGTGCAAATAGGATTCTCTGACTCGATCGAAAAACTCCAGCTCCTCTTTTTCAAACCGATCCAGATTACCGCGCTTGGCAGCGCGGGCTAATCCAGTGGCAGGATCCAGATCGAGAATAATGGTCAGGTCAGGTCTTAGCCGGCCTTGTACCAGTGATTCGAGTTCAGCAATTTTTTCTCGCTCAAGCCCACGGCCACCGCCCTGATAGGCATAGGTTGCATCGGTAAACCGATCGCAAATCACCCATTTCCCCTGGTCTAGTGCAGGCCTGATCACCTCCTCTATATGCTGGGCACGGGCGGCAAAAATAAGCAATAACTCGGTAGTATCACTTATCCCTTCAGTGTAATTATCGAGCAGGAGGAGGCGAATTTTTTCTGCCAATTCCGTTCCACCCGGTTCCCTTGTGACCAGGTAATCGATGTCAAGATTTTCTAAATAGATTTTTATGGCATCGATGTTGGTGCTTTTTCCAACCCCTTCGATACCCTCGATCGTGATGAAATAGGATGCTTTAGCCATCGCCTGCTCTTGTTCTAGCGAACTGTTCCCTGAGTCTGAAAACGCCTGACCGCATCATTGTGTTCTGCCAGTGTCGTTGAAAAATAATGACTTCCATCTCCCGTTGCCACGAAGTACAAATATTCGCCTGGTAGTGGGTTGAGTGCTGCGTGGATTGAGTCAAGGCCAGCCATTGCAATGGGGGTTGGCGGCAAACCATCTATCCGGTACGTGTTGTAAGCAGTATCCATCAGTAAGTCCTGCCGCCGTATATTGCCATTGTAGTTATTCCCCATGCCATAGATTACGGTGGGATCTGATTGCAGCCGCATGCCGTATTCCAGGCGCCTGACAAACACACCTGCAATGTGCCCTCGCTCACTTCCTATAGCAGATTCTTTTTCGATTATCGAAGCCATAGTCAATGCCTGGTACGAATCCTCGTAGGGAAGCGCTCCCAATCTGCTTTCCCAGCTGGTGTTTAAAATAGCAGATAGTCTTGCATTGGCTCTTTGTAATAGCTCCAGGTCGGTGGTGCCGGCGGTATAGAAATACGTGTCAGGAAACAATAATCCTTCCGGGTTGTCACTGCTATGACCCAAGAGACTGCTTACCTCAGACAGCGGTGTCACTTTCAGGTTTGCAACTACCTTTTCACTGCTCCAGATTGCATTCAACGCCTGGCTAAAAGACCAGCCTTCCACCAGGGTCAGTTTGTATTGCAGCGTGTCTCCGATTACCAGCTTGTCAAGCAGTTGGCGCTTGCTAAGGCCAGCTCTTAGTTCATACTCGCCGGTTTTAATCGCCTCTTCTACTCCGGTGAGTTTTGCCCACAGATTGAATACCTGCGGGTAATTTATATAACCCGCTTCACTCAAGTCCTGGCTGACCCGGGAAAGCGAGCTTCCCGCGGCTATTTCAAATCGAGCAGGTGCCTGGATATTGGTCAAGGGGGCATTGATATAGTAATACAACGCAATTATCAGCATCACTGCAATTACTACTATTGCAACACCGGATATCAGTAGTTGTCTGACAAGTGAATTAGTCGGTATGGAGAAATATTTCATGCTGATAGGCAATCGCTTTTTTTCATCATTGACCCTACTGACCACGAATACACATTACCATTATCGTTTATTTTTATCACTTGCCAGACGCCAAAAACACTGCTTTACATGGACAGCTCCCGGGCAGATTTCAAGTCTTCCATGGAACGTGGCTCAATACTCACTTCACCCCCCTCCGCCGTATTGTAGCCCGCTATCGCTAACTGATACAGAATCTGAATAACTACAGTTTATCAATAATTTCAAATGGATAGAGAGGAATATTAATCTATACCATAAGGTAGCTGGACTACCCGTATTTCGAAAAGATTAAAGTGCCATTGGTACCGCCAAATCCGAATGAGTTAGACAGTGCTACATTGAAGTCAAGCTTGCGGGTAGTGTGGGGGACATAATCCAAATCACAGCCATTGTCGGGCTGATCAAGGTTGATGGTGGGTGTTACCACCTGCTCTCCCAAGCTCAGTATTGAAACAATGGCCTCTACAGCGCCCGAGGCGCCCAATAAGTGGCCAATCATCGATTTCGTTGAACTGATACAGAGATTCGCAGCGTGATCACCAAAGACTGTCTTGATTGCCTGTGTTTCCGCAATGTCACCTGCTGGAGTCGAGGTACCATGGGCATTGATGTAATCGACTGCTGAAGCATCCAGCCTGGCGCTGGTCAACGCAGTACGCATACAGTGTGCGGCACCCTCACCCCCTTCAGAAGGTGCGGTCATGTGGTAGGCATCGCCGCTCATGCCGAATCCTACTACTTCAGCATAGATATTGGCACCTCTGGCCCGCGCATGCTCAAGCTCTTCCAACACCATGACGCCGGCCCCGTCACCTAACACGAAGCCGTCGCGCTCGATATCCCAGGGCCGGCTCGCCGCTTCCGGATCGTCATTACGCGTAGAAAGCGCCCTGGCAGCACAGAAGCCCCCTAAACCAACATGAGACGTGGCCATTTCGGCGCCACCGGCCAGCATGACGTCAGCCTGGTTCCCGGCGATTATATTGGCGGCAAAGCCAATGTTATGGGTCCCGGTTGTGCAGGCGGTGACTATGGCTATATTCGGTCCTTTTAGCCCGAATCGAATTGACAGATTACCCGCAATCATATTGATAATTGATCCAGGTACGAAGAATGGGGAAACCTTGCGGGGACCGAAATCACGAATCTGCAGGGTCGTGTCTTCTATGGCAGTCAGGCCACCGATGCCCGAGCCAATAGCGATACCGACACGTTCCTGATTGATTGTGACATCGGCCAGGCCAGAGTCCTGCATTGCCTGAACACCTGCTGCCACACCATATTGCATGAACACATCCATGCGGCGGGCATCTTTAGCCTGCATGTAGAGGTCGCAATCAAAATCCTTTATTGACCCGCCGAACCGGGTACTGAAATCGCTAACATCAAAGTGGGTGATGGCGTTGATTCCGCTCTGGCCATTTTTTATCGCCTCCCAGGCGGTATCAACATCATTGCCAACCGGGGTAATCATGCCAAGGCCGGTTATTACCACTCTTCTGCCGTTCAATCGCTGGAGTCCTCAATACTATCTGGCTCAATACCAACTAGCCAAATAAACAAAAGCTACTCTGGACAACCCCAGAGTAGCTTTATTTATTAATCAATTTATAAGCTTATAGGTTTTTGTTAATGTAGTCACAGGCCAATTGTACGGTAGTAATTTTCTCTGCTTCTTCGTCAGGAATTTCGGTTTCAAATTCTTCTTCCAACGCCATTACCAACTCAACT
>PBTO01000034.1 GCA_002726595.1 Gammaproteobacteria bacterium
AACGCATCGCTGACTCAGCGCCTGTATCAGGACGATCCGCGGATTCCCATCGAAAGATCACAGTTTTACCTAGATGTTCAGGCAGAGCAAGACAGCAATCAGCCTATTGTTACCCTCAATATGCAAGACGATTTTCGGCCCGGATTCATATACGAATTGATCTATGAAGCCAAAGACCCGGTGCTGGCTGGCGCGGGCATGTCCGCGATTCGCGACCTGGTTTCTCTTATCCGCTATGAAGGTAACAGTAGTCAACTCGACGAGCTCGATCTACCGGCGATTGAGAACACGGTGGCCTGGGGTAATTCTCAAAGCGGTCGACTGCTGCGTATGTTTCTGTACGACGGTTTTAATGCAGATCTGACAGGCCGGCAGGTATTCGATGGTGTAATCCCGGTAATTGCCGGCAGTGGTTACGGCATGTTTAATAACCGGTTTGCCATGCCAACCAGAACCAATGGCCAGCATTCCAACCAGTTATTTCCCAATGACCTGTTTCCTTTCACCTATGGTGAGAGCACTGATCCCTTCACCGGCAGGACCGGGGGTGTGCTGAGCAAGGCCCGTGCGACCAACACCGTGCCCAAGCTGATGCATATCCAGACTTCCAATGAATATTGGGTACGTGCCGGCTCATTGCCGCACACCAATCCGCAGGGGACAGAAGACGCCGTGCTGCCGGATGAAGTGCGATTCTACACCATAGGCGGTTCCCAGCATGGTTCGGGTAGCGGGATACCGCAACCGGCCACTTCCACTCAATTGCCCCGCAATCCCAATATGTGGTCACCGTTTACTGATTCACTGATCGTTGCGATGCACAATTGGGTGGCAAACGATCAGGAGCCGCCGGCCAGTCGGTATCCCAAAATCAGCGACAGGTCCCTGGTTCCATCGCACAATGCTAACGGTTCCATTAATCGCGATGCCTGGAATGCATTGAACGGCATTAATCACCCTGCCTCTTTGTATACCGTTGGCTATGCCAACTGGGGCGACAGGTTTCTCGATCAGCGCATCGTGGATATACACCCAACATCAACGGACAATTACTATGGAGCATTAGTTCCTGCAGTTAACACGGATAACAATAACTTCGGCACCAGTACCCTGTTGCCGCCGCTCACGGCTGTTCCGCTTGCCACATTTACGGCCTGGAATTTGCGTGCCCCGGCCACCGGTGCTGAAAAATCTCTTGCACGTCTGGCTGGAGGTTATATACCGTTTCCTGCCAACACCGCTTTTGCGGTTCAATCCAGAGACCCACGCAATTCGATTGCTGCGTTATACTCCTCGTTTGAGGATTATCTGATAAAATACGAAGTGGCCACGGATAAGCTGATAGCAGAGGGCTATCTGCTGCCGGGATTCAAAGAGCAGATTATGAATATTGCTCGAAATAATAGTGGGATTTTTGAATAGTTTGCATGGGGAGTAGCGGCGAAAGGATTTGCCATAGTGGTGCACTATCTCAGCAACTCCCTGGTCTGGATTAAATGAGTAGTCCTTCACAGTTTGGATAAAAAACGGTATTGATAGTCCAATCCCGGCTGTTGAAGTGTTAGCATCACTATTCAGATTCACAAAGAAAAGAGATTCGACATCATGGTTTCGAAAAAGTTTGCTTTTGCCAAGTATTCCAGAGTTTGTGTTGGTTCGTGTCCGTAGTCTGGTTATTGCTCGCTATTTTATCCTTTACCGGTGCGAGTGAAAACAACAGTGCGTTCGTAGGAGTTCTTTGGGTGGTCGGAGCTGTTGCCTTTGCAATATCTGCAATCATTCTGGGTAAGTCAGCACAAGCCAGTGAAGAGGGATCGGCCAAATAAAAGCAGGCGTGTTGATGCTGACAAACTTTGCGTTCTGCCTGCTTTTAATCTCCAAGCCATCCATCCTGATCTTCCTCGCCAAGTCTAAAGCCCTTCAAATCCTTGAATTTAGTGTGTCCTAAACGGGGCATTCTATCTCTTGCCCTTGCTCCAAATGCAATATAACCCGCCTCTGGTCGGTCTATTCCCCACGCAGTTTTGCGTTTTACCGAAAATTACCCTTTAATTGGCAGATTAATCAATTATAAGATTTTGTTTTATGCTAACAATTGCCCTGCTTCTATCGACGCTGTTCCTCGCCTATAACAACGGTGCAAACGACAATTTTAAAGGTGTTGCAACCTTATATGGCTGTGGTGCTCTAAGTTACAGATCCGCCATTACTATCGCTACCCTGGCCACATTTCTTGGGTCATTGTGTGCAATTTTCTTTGCCCAGAGCCTGGTGAGCAGTTTCTCCGGCAAAGGCCTGGTTCCCGATGAAGTAGCGGGTACCGTGTACTTTCTGATCGCTGTGGGAATTGGCGCCGGGGCGACAGTGCTGACAGCCACCCGCTTGGGATTTCCTATTTCCACGACCCACAGCCTGGTTGGTGGTCTGTTAGGGGCTGGCATTATTGCCGCAGGCAGAGAAGTAAATTTTTTCAATCTCGGCAGTACCTTTTTGATTCCATTGCTGGTGAGCCCGTTTATCGCTTTCGCATTGAGCTTGATAATTTACTGGTTGTTTAATAAAGCGCGTATATCCCTGGGTTTGACCAAGGAAAGCTGCATTTGTATTGGAGAGAGAAAACAGTTTGTACCCGTTCGCAGTTTGGCTGGTGCCGCATCGCAACAAGTGCTGCCAAGTACGGCCGCAAGGGGTCACCAGATCACAATAGCTGACAGCAGTGAATGTGTTGAAATGTACACGGATCGGGTGTGGGGAATTGCACTGCAGAAAATTCTGGATACTTGCCATGTGTTCAGCGCCGCGGCCGTATCCTTTGCCCGTGGGTTGAATGACACGCCCAAGATAGCAGGTCTGCTGGTAGCCGCTGAAATGCTCGATATACGCCTAAGCATGGTCATGATTGCACTGGTTATGGCTGTTGGGGGCTTGCTCTCGGCACGGCGTGTTGCCACAACCATGAGTAAGAAAATCTCGGAAATAAACCACGGACAGGGCTTCTCGGCAAACCTGGTCACCAGTTTTCTGGTCATTATCGCCAGTAAATTTGGCGTACCAGTATCCACCACCCATGTCTCGGTAGGAGCAATTTTTGGTATCGGTGTGCTCGGTAAAAACCAGGACACCCGGGTTATTCGAAGCATTATATTGTCGTGGTTAATTACCCTCCCTGTGGCCGCACTGGTAAGTGCGATCGCCTATGTATTGATAAGCTGATCTCCTGTTTGAGAGCAATTCAGACTCAATCTCCCCACTCAAGTCCAAAATGTTTAGACAAATCTGTCAACCGTTCTTATTATGATGGATTGATAAATACAACGAACCAGTCTGTGGAGCCAATTATGTCTTACCGTGCCAAAGCTATTTTAAGCTTCATCGTAATAGCCCTGTTTTCACCTGCTCAGGCCCAGACCTATAGCAACTGGGGGATGGTGTTTCCAACCTCACAAGGGGGTGAGGCACAGGAGCATTTTCTCGAAGGCGTCACCGACATGCATTTACATGAGTTTGAAGATGCCGGTGAACATTTTCGGGCAGCACAAAGACTAGCGCCCGATTTTGCCATGGCCTATTGGGGGGAGGCGCTGAACCAACACCGAACCATCTGGAGTATTCACCGGCTGGATACGGCAAGGGCCGTGTTACAACGTCTGGGCTCTACACCTGGAGAACGGGTAGCCAAGGCGCCAACCCCGCGTGAAAAGGCCTATCTTGGGGCAGTGGAAATACTGTTTGGCGAGGGGATACAAGTGGAGAGGCAATCCGCTTACTCAACGGCTATGCGTGAATTGAATGAGGCTTATCCCGATGATATCGAGGCACTGGCCTGGTATACCCTGTCCCTGATGCGGGAAACGCCACCTGGCATGACACGGCAGCAAACCCGCTCGCTTATGGCGGGCAACTCGGTAAGAGTGCTGGCACAAAATCCCCGCCATCCCGGGGCCAATCGCTACTTAATTCAGAGCACCGATGATCCGGAAAATACCGATCTGGGGATATTGGCGGTGCTTAATCTGCAAATGATAGATACCGATGCAGCAGAAGCCCTGCACATCCCGTCGCACTATTACATCCACCACGGCATGTGGGAGGCAGCAGCCGATTCGAATATGCGTGCCTTTACTTCATCCATGGCTTGGGTTAATGAACACGACTGGAGCCTGGAGGATTTGAACTCCCATAATTATGGTCATTTGTTGCAGTTTGCCAACTACGGTTATTTACAGGCTGGCAATCTGGCTGAAGCGGCAAAGATCCGAGTGCGTGTGCAGTCAGATTACGTCGCTAGCGGTCAAGCCGGTCCGATCGAAGCGCCTTTTGCGGACGTGCATGCCCGGGCAGTTCTCGACCTTGAGCAGTGGCAGGACGCGGAGATGCTGGCAGAGCTGGCGCGTCTATATACAGTGCGCAATGCGGGTTTATGGGAGGCCATTGGCATCGCGGCGGCGCGTGCTGGCAACCTGGATCTGGCTAACGAGGCGTTGCTTGTGTTAAGCGATATGGGCGGTGCACCGGCAAGTCAGGGTGCCATTTCCGCTCGCCACGTAGAAGGATTGATTCACCTTGCCCGGGGACACAATGAGATTGCCCTGCAAATCCTCGGTGATGCGGCTCAACTGAATTGGGAGCAGCCGGTTACCCTGCTGGGAGTCCCCCCAAGACCATTGAAACCCACTTTGGAGCTCTACGCTGAAACCCTGCTGCAAGTGGGTGAGGCAGAAGAGGCCTTGATTCAGTTTGAACAGGCCCTGACGCGCTATTCCGGCAGGACCAACTTAATGCTTGGTGCCGCACGCGCCGCAGAGCAATTGGGTGATGCTGATTTAGCCGAGAGCTATTACCGCCAATTGGCAGATATCTGGAGCGGAGCAGACAAAGATCATCCGTTTGCGGACCAGGTCAGGGCGAAGCTGAACTAGAATCTGGCTCGTCGATGCAGATATCTCAGGATCTAGCAGGAAAAGTCTATGTCGTAACCGGGGCCAATAGTGGCATCGGTTTCGAGGCAGCGAAGGACTTTGCCAGTCGCGGTGCCACCGTGGCTCTGGTCTGTCGCAGTGAGGAACGGGGCCTCAAAGCTTGCGCTACCATCACACAGGCAACTGGCAATAGTAATGTGAAGCTGTATCTGGCTGATTTTTGTTTGTTGGCAAGCGTAGCCAGCCTGGCTACCGAGTTATTGCAGGATTATCCGCAGATTGATGTGCTGTGTAATAACGCAGGCAGTGTCAACGCCGGGCGCAAAGAAACCCCGGAAGGCTTTGAGACAACTTTTGTTGCCAATCACCTCAGCGGATTTTTATTAACCTACCGACTATTACCAGCTCTGGTGAAAGCCGGTGAAGCGGGCAGGGCACGGGTAGTTTTTACCAGCTCTCTAGGTCATAAAAACAGCCCACTGGATTTTGCCGATCTCAATTTGGAGAAAGCTTACAGCGCGATCAAGGCCTACGGCCGCTCAAAATTGATGAATCTGCTCACCGCCCGTGAGCTTCATCGGCGTTACAGGGATAAGAATATCATTGCCAGCTCATTTCACCCTGGTGCAGTGAGAACCTCAATTTGGGCCAAAGGTGGCATTCTGGGAAGACTGGTGGGCCTGTTGGCTTATCCCTTTATGGTCAGCATAAAACAAGGTACAGACACATTTATCTGGCTGGCCAGCTCGGATGATGAGGCCAGTATCCAGGCTGACGGTAACTACTTCTATCAGCGAAGACAGCCGAGCATAGCGTCCTTTGCCACCGATGAGGCGGCAGATAAACTCTGGCAGGCCAGTCTGAAGTTAATTGAACCCTATATACGCCCTGTTGATTAATCAGGCTCTTTGGCGTTTATCAGAATCAAATCCCCCGTTACCGCTCAGGGAGTTGCTCCCACATTCAACTTGTTCGTCCAGAATATATCGATGTTACCGAGACTGTTATCTGCTCTGGATGAGAACCAGGAGAAAGTATCGTCCCCTGGAGGTAAGGCCGGGCACATATCGGCACCTGCGGTGTTCACTTGGGAACCTAGATTCGAAGCCGGACCCCAGCTATTGGGACCTTGTTGCATTGATCCCCACAGATCCATGCCGCCAAATCCGCCCGGTCGATTGGAAGTGAAGTAGACCATGCCGCTGGCGTCCTGGGTAAAATGGAATTCCTGGGCCGCGGTATTGATATTGGGCCCCTGGTTAACAGGCTCCTGCCATCCGCCGTTGCCGTCTGGCTGTGAGCAATAGATATCCGCACCTCCATAGCCGCCTTCACGGGACGAGGCAAAGCACAGCGTCTGGCCATCCTGTAGAATCGCCGGGCAGTGCTCGTTGCCTGCGTTGGTGGAAATCGGTAAGCCAATCAGTTCCGGCTCGCTCCATACGCCGTTCACCTTGCGTGTGACGAACAGATCGTTGACATTGGCCGGGCTGCTTGTGGCCAATCGGTCTGATTTGAAATAGATGGTATTACCATCGGCAGTAATCCACGGTTCCCGGTCATCTCCCAAACGTATGGGATCTACGTCGGTAGCGGGTGCCGAGTTAACTGGAAGACCCATGTTCACCGGGGTATTCCAGCCACCGGTTTCCTCATTGAATGTGGCTATGTACAGGTCCTTCGGATCACCGGGTGCAACAGCCATGTCTTCTCTTGCGCTACAGAACACCATAGTGCCATCGTCGGCGAACGAAAGTTCCCCTTCAGCCCACAGGGTGTTTATCGGTGCGCCAAAATTGTGAACTGCCAGGTCTACCCAACTGGATTCGGCTGCGCTTGTCAGGTTTGGGGCAACAACCGCAAGTGTGAATATCCCGATTGTGCGGGCCCAAAGCTTGGTACTCATCGTTTTTCTAACCATCGTGCTTGTCCTTTTATGCTGTTAGTCTGGATCTATAGAGTGGAAACTAGCTGAAAGCTCCACCAGCGATCGTTGCGTTTAGCGTCCGGCGGTGGCGTGGGATTTCCCGGTCCTCCGTGCACTTGAAGCTTCGCCACCCGGGCATCCCAGGCTCGATTTAATACACTTTTGTCCATTACCCGATTAAGGGTCACCGGATAGACAACGCCGTCCAGGCGAAGACGACCTTCCTCGCCCTCGCTTACGTGGCTAGCCCAGTATTTGGTATCGCAAACCGAACAGCTGAGGAATAGCTCACCCCGGGGGCTTGACATGCAATTGAGATTGACCGAATGGGGCCGGATACCCGCCCAGATCTGAATCTGGCACAACGGCACGTCATTAACGAAGTACCAGTCCACCACTTGCTCGGTTACAGGTTCTCCGAACAGGAAGGCCCCCGGTGTGCGTTCACAGGGACAGGCCAGGGAGAGATAGAAGAATGTGCCAACTCCTGCAACCAGGAGGATCCCGACCAGACCACCGATTATTCGGGGTATTTTACTTTTTTTGCGGGGGCTAGAATCGTCAGTCATTGTTATCTACTCCTTACAAATTGTTTTTATTCTGACCTGGGAGTTTACATTGTCAAGCGGCGTTCTGGTATCAGTTGTCGGGTCAGGCCGATTACATAGCCCATGTAAGTATAAGATTGTATGATTGCTCCCGTCTGCCATTATCACAGAAGCTCGAGAGGAAACGTAGCCCCGCCACCACTATTTATCAACCAGATTTAAAAATATAAAGTTCCGGGGATAGTTATTAAATTACAGGGTTTCCAGGGTACTCCTGCAATTAGGCAACTATCCCCGGGTGGTGGCTTTTACAATTTCACGAATTTTGGAATCGCCATTAGAGCAATGCCAGTCAAGATCATCACAGGGATACCGGTGACAAAGTAAGGATAGACAATCAGGCCGATTCCGGAATAGTAGGCGATCTTGTGTTTCTGCTTTTTACCATAGATAAAATAACCCAGCCCAATAGAACTGAAGATCAGGCTGGTAAGCAAATAGGAAGGATCAGGCATGAGTACACCTTGTGCAACAAAATCAGAGCATAAATCATCTAAAGACTAAAAGTAGTTCTTAAGCTCCAATTTGGCAAACAATTTGTTCAACACGTCCCCACGTTCCCCTATAATCAGGTCACCTTTTGCCCCAGGGACACGCGGGAAAATGATTAAACTAAAATATTTGATAATCCTGTTGAGTGGTTTCCTCATCCAGCAGCCTCTGAGCGCGGCGGACGCCGACGATAGCACAGCACTGGTTACGGCGTTCTGGCGTGCGGACTCTGCAGAGGATAGAGGGCAAGCCAGGGAGCGGCTTATCCAGGCTGCGCCGGATGTAGCTACCTTGTATCGATGGTTACAATCGGGGCCCGATTACCCGGCAGACATTGAAGTTGGGCAGCAGGAGTCTGTCAGGCTGAGTGAGGATGGAATCCGGTTTCCCTATGTATACATAGTCCCCGAATCCTACGACCCTGATAAAAGCTATGCTGTCGAGTTTATGTTGCACGGTGGGGTAAGTAGGCCGGAATGGGAAAGTGGCGGGGGCTGGTGGCGACGAGGATATGACGCTTTCAAAGAGCTGGACCGAATTACGGTAGTGCCCGCTTCGTGGACTGGAGCTTTCTGGTGGGAGGATAACCAGGCCGATAATCTTGCGGGAATTCTTAGGGAGCTAAAACAAAGTTATAATATCGATGATAACCGTGCCTATCTGGCCGGCGTTTCAGATGGCGGTACGGGCGCCTATTTCTTTGCCTTCAAGCAACCATCTGACTGGGCCGTATTTCTGCCCTATATCGGGCACCCAGGTGTATTGAGAAATTCTCAAAGCGGGCCAGGCCATCAGCTCTATTTTGAAAACCTGAAAAACAAGCCGCTTTATATAGTTAATGGAGAGGATGATCCGCTTTACCCTGTATCCTCAGTTCAACCATTCATCGATATACTCAAGGATATGGAGGTTCACCACGTCTTCACCGCGATAGAAAATGGTGGTCACAATACTCGATGGATGGGTGATGAAACTCCAAAGTTAGAGCAGTTCAAACTGGACAATCCACGCGACCCACTGCCTGAAACGTTGTATTGGGTTGCAGATCGCACTAATCGCTACAACCGTAACGCCTGGTTACGCATTGATGAACTGGATATTGAAGGTCGTCCGGGCATGCTACAGGTAACCAGAGACGGAAATGCAATTGACGTGGCATCTGATCGGGTGAACGCGTTTACGCTTTTACTAAACCCGGAAGAGATTAATTTTGCCGAACCAGTTCAAGTTAATGTAAATGGAATCCCCCTATTCAATGAAATAGTAGTTCAGAATGCCAACACACTACTTGACTGGACCGAGCAAAATTTTGATAGAGAAACACTATTTACTGCGGAGCTGAAATTAAGAATTGCAGAATAAGTGGTGGCCAGTAAAAGATATAACAGCAAACCAGCTTCGCCTTTTACTCAAGCGTAGTCTAAGCTTGATTTTTTGCTGTCTCATCGCGAAAACCCCAAGCTCTATGCGCCGAGTAATTCGAATACACTGCTGATGTAAACTGCGGTTATTCACTTTATAGTGCCACCTGAAGGAACGCTCAAATATGAGGAAGGCAGCATGACTGCAGAAGGTCACCCCCGAGTTATCGAAACAGATTTTCCGGTGCGCTATGCTGAAACAGATGCGATGGGAGTGGTTCATCATGCGACCTATCTCGTGTATTTTGAGGAAGGTAGAAGTCAATATATGCGCGATATAGGCATCGATTACGCGGACATCGAAGCCAGTGGTTATCAGTTACCTGTCAGCGAAATTGGTGCACGTTTTGCCAGCGGTGCGAGCTACGGCCAGCGTGTAAGAATACGCACCTGGGTAGGCGAAAATCGCAGCCGCCGTTTAACCTTTAACTACGAAGTACTGCTTCCTGGTAGCGATGATGTTCTGGTAAGTGGCTTCACTCGACACATCTGGACAGATGCCCAGGGCAACGTAACCCGGTCTCCGGCAGCGTGGAACGCCATACTGAAGGGCTAGTACTTCCTCATAGTTGAAGCAAAACGAACAGCAAGCGGAGGAGTTAGAAAGTAATCCCACCCCTCCGCTTCTGTTGTATCGATATATTAAGCCGATATATTAGGCCGATATATTAAGCTTACTGTGGTTGCGGAATAGAGGTAGTCACTACAGGACCCATGCCTGTAATCTGGACCGTCACTTCCTCATCCTTGGCCATGTCATAGTGATGACCGTTTGGCGGTTCATAGATGAAAGTTCCCTGTTCCACCCGCCGCATGTTGTCGGGATTGTAGATATCTGATTCAGGTCCGGTAGATACCCACCAGCTGCCTTTGAGCACAGTAATATATCGAGCTGTGCTGTGAAAGTGAGGGCGGCTTCCCCGACCAGGAGCGAAGGTAATCTGAATAACGTAAAGCCCCGGCTCACTGGGATTTCCGTAAATGTTGACCGACCGACTGCCTTCGGGAGGATGCTGATCTGCCGGGCTGGCGATCATAAATCCGTGCTCATCAGGTTCTACAACCTGCCCCGATACCGATTGTACACCGAGTAGCACTATGCCAAGCAGGCAACCGGCCCATGCAATAAATTGTTTGTTTGTCATTTGTTTCTCCTGGTACTCATTTGATGAACTGCCGCGGTACGCCTGTCCGTAGCAAAAACGGTAGCATCGCGGCTCAAAGATAGCATGAGATTATGTACTAATATAGTAACTTCTTTTTGGCACCTTGCAGCTCTCAAAGGAGCCGGTACTCTAAAACACCAGTTAAAAGTATGTCGTTCGTTAATTTGTCCCTACTTCGAATTTAGTGTTAAACAGCTTATGCGCCATCCGGTCTATAACTTTGATTTCACTGCCACATAAGCTTCTCGAATTAATCTGCCAAGGGCCTCAGCATCAATTTCTTTTCCCGGCTTCAACTTTATATGGCGCATCCGTTTGCCAGTTCCTTCCAACAGGCCGGAGGGATCACTCAGTGTTGCACCCAGAAAAAATCCCACATTTACATGTGCTGTAAAGACGTTTACATAACCGAATGCAGCATCTTTTACGCATGCTGTTGGACAACCATCGTGCATTAGCTCGTTAACATCTTCACCGCATGATCGCAATTGAGAAAACCAGGTGCGCGCCATAGTGTATAGCTCGGTGGGTTCGCCCGATAGCCAATCATCGATATCGGGATCGTGCTTCACGATTCCAGAGAATCTCATTAGTTCATTCAAGTTAAACTGCCCCAGGCTTATCTGATGTAATCAAGCCAGCGCTATGCACGATGCTGACCATGTCGTTTTATACAGTGACCTCAGACTGTAGCTGGCCGCCTGAAGGCGATATACAGACAGCTACTGAATAGAATCACGAATGCAACCATGGCCATTTCCGGAATGGAAAGCAGTCCCAGGAAACGAAACTGCACTTCGGCGCAGTTGCCGTCGCCCTTGAGCAGGAAATTCAACGTTTCTATGAAAGGAAAGTTTTCGTAAATATAGGATAGTCCTGGCCCACAGGCTGGAACCAAGTCCTCGGGCAGGTGTTGCAGCCAGATTTGCCGGCCCGCGAAGTAACTGCCAAATACACACATCGAGGCTGCAACGAAGGCATAAATGCGCTCTCCGTTAGGTGCTGGGTTGTGAATGGCCGAGATCAGACAGGTAAAACCACAGAAAATAACGAAAACCCGCTGGGAGATACACAGACCGCAGGGAGAAAGCAGCATCACATGTTCCATATAGAGCACGATACCTATGGTTGCCACACAGGTGAGAAAAATAACCAAATTCAAAATTCGTGAACTGGGTAGTGACAGCGTCATCTCATTGCCTCTTATCGTCTCTCATGTCTCTGGTCGAGTATAGAATATGGGTTGATTTATACCATACGCTCTTCTAGTTTTATACCTGATTCCATTGTTGCAAAAACTCTTCAAATCCAAGCGAGTCAGTGGCCTCGATCTCCTTTTGACTAATTAAAGAAGTCTTACTGGTTTCCATCATATGATCGATAGTAGAGCGCTCCAGTTTAGCAGTAAGAAAATATTCCTTGTGTATTCTGGATTGGTTCATTGCAAAATCGAAGAAGGATAGCTGGCTCTCCTTCATTTCTCTCAACATTTGCCCGGATGGAGTTAGATCTGGATTGTCCACTTTAGCCCTTTGAGTCTGTAGACTACTCAAATAATTTTCGCCATCATGAGATTCATCGAACAGTACGGCACTGTATTCAAGATCGGATAGTAGTTCATTTGCCCACTGCTTGAGTCTGATCGGAGTGCCATCCACAGTAAGTGTCAGATTTTCATCTCTTCCGTGCTCTACTACCGCGGCCAAATTTTTCGAATTCTCAAAAAATTCCTGNNNATTACATTCATGGCTTTCACTTAGCAAACAATGTAGTAAAAATGTATCCAGAAAATGAATCTGCTCAGCATCTATTCCCAATGGCAGAAAGGGATTTAAATCCAGAGCTCTCACTTCAACATACTCTATGCCATCTTTAGTTAAAGATTCCAGTGGTCGCTGCCCGGCCCTGGCAACTCGCTTGGGCCTGATTGTGCTGTAAAACTCATTTTCGAGTTGTAGCAAGTTGGTGTTCATTTGCAAATATTCACCGTTTTTCATCTGACCAATTTCTTCATATTCCGCGTAGACGGTATTCATTGCCTGTTGCAAACAATCGACATAGGCGTCCAGTTCGTTATAGCAAACGAACAGAGATTTTTGTGCTTCGCTTTTGTAACCAAGATTCCCCATCCGTAAACAGGTTGCATCAGGCAGAAACAAACTACCTGTTTCCATTTGTTGCAAATTATGCTCCCGGCCCTCAACGAAGCATTTACATGCTGCGGGTGACGCGCCAAATAAATAGAGCAGCAACCAGGAATAGCGATGAAAATTTCGAATCAAATGCAGGTATTGATCGGTTATAAATTCTTGTAGCGGATCGGTATTGCCTTTTATTTGTTGATACGCTGTCCAGAAACACTCGGGCATTGAAAAATTATAGTGAAGACCGGCGATCACTTGCATCAGACTACCATAGCGATGACTTAGGCCACTTCTGTATAAAGTTTTCAGTTTGCCAATATTGGATTTACCGTACTCTGCCAAACGAATGTCTTCATTTGATCCCATGGGGCAAGGCATGCTTGATGTCCATAGCAATTCATCGCTTTCCAGATTCATCACGGTAAAGCTGTGGATGTTTTCAAGCACAGAAAGAGTTTTATCAATGTCTTGATACGCAGGGGTAATGAATTCCAGCAAGGCTTCAGAAAAATCTGTGGTGATATATGGATTGGTGAGTGCAGAGCCCAGGATCACCGGGTGATCAGAAACAGCAATATAGCCGTCCGTTGTAACCCGCAAGCTTTCTTTTTCAAGGCCTCTGTTAACAGCCCCCCAACTGGAGTCGAATTCAGGAAGCTGATATCGCCGCAAGCTTGCTGCGTATTGCTCAGTCAACGTAACTCCCACTCCCACTTTATTTTCACAGTCTACAGCTTGGTATACATTGCCAGCCAACTGCATAGTGAATTAGTAATCGGTTTGCCAGTAAGTTGAAACCGCTTGCGTCAAAAGATCGGCATTATGACACACTCCCAAGTAATCGCGAACCTGCAAACGCAGCGCCAGTGGAATAGGCGGCTACATGCCCTGTTTGAATTTGTGGATTAAGCGACGATCTTTCTTGTTTGGTTTGGTGGGTTCAGTCCAGTGCGCAGGTTGGGACTTGCGCTGATCGGCTCGTAACTGACGCTGCTCAATACTTGCAGATGTTTCTTCATAGAGTCGTTGTGCTTCAGGAGCACTCTTACGGCGTTCAGCAAGGTCTTTGACAATTACCGTCTTATCATCGAAACCCTGTCTTAGATTTATTTTTAAACCTATGCCGATTTCCTTGCTGGGTTTGGCGCGAGCTCCATCGCAGCGCACCTTGCCGCCCTCTATCGCCTTTTTGGCTATGGCTCGTGTCTTATAAAACCGAGCAGCCCATAACCATTTGTCCAGTCGGACTTTCTGCAGTGGGTTCAAGTTCTGATCCGGTTTGTTTTTTTGCTTTGCCATAAAATGAGGACACCTGTTAGCCGTTTAACTCCACCGGCTTGATGTGATCGAAGTCCACAATTTGTGGGAACTCTGCTTCGGTCACTGCGGGCCGTTGGCTGTCGGGCTTGTGGATAGCATACAAATACTTGATCCCTTCCTTTTGAGCCTGGCGTAACACTGGCAAGCTGTCATCAATCAATAGAGTACGCTCAGGACTATACGGCTCGATTTGCTGCAGATTTTCCCAGAAGCCGTGATTTTCTTTTGCTAGCTGAACCGTGTGCGAACTAATGCAGTTATGAAAATACATATCAATATTTGTGTGCTTCAACTTGATATTCAAACTGGAAGGATGGGCATTGGTAATAAGCAGGATTTTCTTGCTGTATTGCTGAAGAGTCTCGAGTAAAGTTTTCACATTGGGTCGGAGCGTAATCTTGTGTTTTGCAGTTTCTTTTAGTGCCGCCACATCAAGCTGCAATTGATCAGCCCAATAATCCAGACAATACCATTTTAACGTGCCATAAACTTCCGTGTACTTTCGCATAAGAAAATCCAGTGCTGCTGCTTCGCTCACACCGTTAGCCTTGCTATACACTTGTGGTACTAATGTCTGCCAGAAATAATTGTCGAAGTGCAGATCCAGCAAAGTGCCATCCATGTCGAACATGACTGTATCTATCTTGTTCCAGGGTGGCATAACGTTTTCTCGGTTAAATTTCTACTTGGCATTTCCCATTGCCTCGTGCAACATCCGACAGCTTAAAGCTTTCAAAAGAACGATACCAATATAATTAGTCAGAGGCTCCTTAAATCGGGAAATTGAGAAATCACCTAAATGCCAGACACTGAACTGTTGGACCAAATAAAACAAATCGCCGTTGCAGCCGGCAGGGAAATACTGGCCGTTTATAACCGTGGCACAGCTATTGATGTTACTTTGAAAGGCGACAATTCCCCGTTAACCGAAGCAGACCGGCGTGCCAACACCGTCATCTTTGAACAGCTGGTCGCACTGACCCCTGAAATCCCCATTCTCTCTGAGGAATCGGAGCCGCTCTCTTTCCAGATCAGGCAGCAATGGCAGCGTTACTGGTTGGTAGATCCTCTGGATGGTACCAAGGAATTTATTAAACGCAACGGTGAGTTTACGGTTAATATAGCCTTGATTGAGGCGGGCAGGCCGGTGCTGGGTGTGGTGCATGTGCCGGTATCAGCAACCACCTATACCGGATTACCGGAAGAGGGCGCCTGGAAACAAATTAACGGCGAGACATTGCGGCCTATTGCAATTGAATCGTTCGACCTTGCTGCCCGGAAGGTCAGGGTGGTAGCCAGCCGCAGCCACAAAGATGCCAGGCTGGAATTATTGCTGGCCGAGCTCGAGTCGACGATTGGTTCGGTGGAGCTGGTAAGCATGGGGAGCTCCCTGAAAATTTGCCTGCTGGCCGAAGGCGTGGCAGATATCTATCCCCGTCTGGCTCCAACGTCTGAGTGGGATACTGCGGCAGCCCATGCGGTGCTTTCTGCTGCAGGAGGCGAAGTTGTAGACACCTCGTTTCGGCCACTACGCTACAATCAAAAGAGTGAGCTGTTAAATCCTTTTTTTATCGCCATCGCCGATACTTCGGTAGCCTGGCACGACCAACTCGAACGAGTCTTGCCATGAGCTATTCAGACCAGTCGGGGGATACTATGCCCAAGAATGATAAATCGTCTTGCTCTTCGTCCGCTGACGGGAAACAGGAATCGTCCAAGGCTGATGAGAGTTCCTGGCTGCAGCTAAACTCCCCCTCCTACCGACTGGCTTACGATGGCGGGAATATTCTCAAGCGCGATGAGTTGCGCCCGGTGCGCCTGATGCTGGAATTCAATACTGCGGACTCGAAACTCGAGGCGCAGGGCATCGACCATACTGTGGTCATCTTCGGCAGCGCCCGGGTGATGGACCCGGAAACTGCAGAGAATGCTCGGGCTGAGGTAGAAAAGGAGCTTGAATTCACTCCTGACCATCCGGAGCTGCTACAGAAGCTCAGCCAGGCAAACATCAAAGTCAGGCAAGCGCAGCATTATGAGCAGGCCCGTAAACTGGCAGCAGTAATAGTCGAGAGATCGGTGTGTGAGGAATGTCCGGTATTACATGTGCTCACGGGTGGTGGCCCGGGTATTATGGAAGGCGCTAATAGAGGCGCTCTGGACAAGGGAGGGAAGTCAGTGGGTCTGAACATCGAGCTACCCCATGAACAATCCCCAAACGCCTATTTATCGTCCGAACTCTACTTCTCGTTTCATTATTTTGCCATGCGCAAGATGCATTTCCTGTTGCGAGCGCAGGCGCTGGTAGTGTTCCCTGGTGGATTCGGGACTCTGGATGAGCTGTTTGAAACGCTCACCCTGGTGCAAANACACAAAGTTGAACCACTTCCCATCTTGTTGTTTGGCAGGGATTACTGGACGAAGTTGGTGAATTTCGAATTTCTGGTGGAAGAAGGAATGATCTCGCCCAGCGATCTGGACCTGTTCCGTTTTGTCGACAGCATTGAGGAAGCCTGGGAGATTATCAGGCAGAACAACTGTCCACACAGGATAGCTCGTGAGTAACGGGGGCGAATTACTCAATAAATTATCCTAGTGGTTCGCTGGGCTTTGGCTCTGAAAGTCACTGTTTACCGCGTATTTCAAGGCTCCTGACGACTGGATTTGGCTTGCCAGCTGATTTACCCTGTGGAGAATGGGAAATACACAGAATCAGGTCATTACTATTGACCGGTCCTATTCAGGAGGTGCCAGCCCGGTATGCGATATTACTTTTTTTCAGTGACACTCATTCTGGCAGCATGCAGCGACTATAGCCCGACAGAAATAACACAGTCCCCCACGTCTGGGGCCACGGTCAGCGAGAGCGATCGACTCAATAGCTGGTTTGATGAACAATTCCAGGAAGAGCTGGATTTCAGCCCCCAATTCAAGACACGCCTGGGGGATAAGTCTGATTACGGGCTGCGGGATGACTACTCCGAAGCCGCATTCTATGAAGAGTTGCAGTGGCGCCGGGATACCGTAGCAGACATGCAGTCAAGCTTTGCTTACGAGCAGCTCACCGAGGATGCCAGACTCTCCTATGATATGTGGTTATACAACCTGGATCGGAGCGAGCGCAATGTCCCGTTCCTGCGCCACGGCTACATTTTCGGCCGCGGCGGACCCCATGCCTCCCTGCCCAATTTTCTGATAAATTATCATCGGGTTGATACAGCGGCAGATATGGCAGCGTATATCTCCCGGTTACGGGAGATCGATCGGGTATTCGATGAGTTGCTGGACCGGGCCAGACTGGCATCGGCCGCGGGCATCCGCCAACCGGCTTTCGCCTATGATTTTGCTACTACTGAAATTGGACGGGTCACTGCCGGAGCACCCTTTAACAACAGTGACGCCTCGCCCAATTCACCGCTATGGACCGATATTCAGTCCAAGATTGATGCTCTGCTTGAACAAGGCCTTATCGATACCAGTCAGGCCCAGGCATTCCTGCAGGAAGCCCGGGGAATTCTGGCCGCTGAGGTGATGTCAGCCTACAACGAGATTCTTGACTGGCTGGAGCAGGACAAGGCTTACGCATCAGTGCAATCCCAGGGGGTCTGGGCCTTACCCGATGGCGAGGCATACTACAATCACCGCCTGGCCCAGATGACCACGGTTGATTTGACAGCAGATGAGATTCATAACATAGGTCTGGCAGAAGTATCACGCATTCGGGTTGAGATGGAGGCTATAAGGGAAAGTGTTGGCTTCGAGGGCTCGTTGCAGGATTTCTTCGTCTTCATGCGCGAGAGCGAACAGTTCTATTATCCCAGTACGGATGCAGGCCGGGCTGATTATCTGGAATTAAATAATCAATTTCTGTCGGCAGTAGCGGAAAAACTGCCGGAGTATTTTGGCAGACTGCCCAGAGCGCAACTGGAAGTGCGCCGGGTAGAATCCTTTCGTGAACAGGCAGGGGCGGCTCAGCATTATGCTTCAGGCACTCCGGACGGCTCCCGTCCTGGCGTGTTTTACTCCCATATGATTGATATGTCTGCTCTACCCATATTTCAATTGGAAGATGTGGCCTACCATGAAGGCATTCCCGGACATCACATGCAGATATCCATTCAGCAGGAGCTAACCGAGGTGCCTCGCTTCCGTACTCAGTATCGAACCACCGCCTATACCGAAGGTTGGGGTTTATATGCAGAGTGGCTGGCAAAAGAAATGGGATTTTATGAAGATCCTTATTCAGACTTTGGTCGTTTGTCCGGCGAGATCTGGCGCGCTATCCGTCTGGTTGTGGATACTGGTATTCATGCCAGGCAATGGACGGAGGGGCAGGCGGTAGATTATTTTCTGCAGAATTCACCGCAGCCAGAGACCGCAGTTCGTTCTGAGATTCAGCGCTATATAACCGGTCCGGGCCAGGCGACGGCCTACAAAATAGGTATGCTCAAGATTCAGGAAGTGCGCGCCGGGGCAGAATTGGCCCTGGGTGATGCGTTCGATATCAGGGAATTTCATGATGTCGTCTTGGGGGCAGGTGCGCTGCCTTTGACTTTGATGGAAACGCGAGTAGATCGCTGGGTGCAACAAAAATCAGATTCTATTAATTAGGAATGACAATGAATATCAGACTTCTCAAAACTCTTTTTTGTCCGGCTTTAATAGTTATTGCTTTAAACCAAACGGTTTCTGCGCAGGGGCTTGGCGTTGCATCTCCGCAAAGCATGGGCCTCTCCGCCTCGATTCTCGATTCGGCCACCTCACGATTGCAGCGTCACATCGACGATGGAGATATTCCCGGTGTGGTTGCTGCCGTGGCCAGGGATGGCAAGATAGTCTATTTCGAATCATTGGGCCTGATGGACTTGGAGCAAGGCAAGGCCATGATGGAGAATGCCCTGTTCCGAACCTATTCCATGACGCGCCAGATTACCAGCGTGGCTGTTTTGAAACTTTGGCAAGAGGGCAAGTTTCAATTCGACGACCCGATTGAAATGTATTTGCCACAATTTGCAGACCAGCAGGTACTCATTGATTCCTCAAGCTCTGATGCCAGTCAGGCACGGGAGCGAGTTGGAGATATTACTATTGCCCATTTACTGACACACACCTCCGGGCTGGGTGGTCGAGGCTCCGGTTTATATCGGGCCAACAATGTGAGAGATCGTAATATCACGCTGGATGAAATGGTCGACAACGCGGCACGAGTGCCACTGTTTCAGGATCCCGGCACACAATTTCGCTATGGCATTCACGCTACGATTCTGGGTAAATTAGTTGAGGTCTGGTCTGGTCAAGCATTCGAAGATTACCTGCAACAGGAGCTGTTCGAACCCCTGGGCATGAGTAGCACCATGTTCTGGGCGGACCCGCGAAATGCCCCCCGCTTAGCTAAGGTATATAGACCAACTGATGGTCGGCTGCGACCCTACGCCATCGAATCGGTTCCCTTCACTACCGAACCGCGACTCATAGAAGGTGGAGTGGGTCTGCTATCGAGTGTGATGGACTATATGCAATTTGGTCAGATGCTACTCAATCGAGGTTCTTACAATGGCAATGAAGTTCTGCAACAGGAGGCGGTTGACCTGGCATTCGAAAATGCTATTCCTGATGAAGTCTTTCCCATTGGCACACGAGGCCACTGGACTGGCTCTGGCTGGACTCTGGGTGGATTCAATATTGTCATGGACCCGGCGGCCTACAACCACCCCGTTTCAGCAGACACAATCTGGTGGGACGGATCAGCAGGAACTCGCTATTGGATAGATCCGCAGCAAAATATGGTCATTGTAATCATGGCACAGGTATCACCCTCTGGCGGCAATGGCTTTCGCGAAAACTTCAAACGGCTGGTTGACGCGGCGATCTCAGAGCGGCGCTAGACGGCTGAGGTACATTTTGGTGTAACTTTTAGTGCCTTGCCGCTGTTAAATTGCATCCAAAAGTGACCCACCTAATCAAGTCAGATTATGGTTCATTTCTTCATTTTTTGCCTGGTTTTTTCTCCTTATTGCTGGTTGAGTTTTTAAAGCGATA
>PBTO01000035.1 GCA_002726595.1 Gammaproteobacteria bacterium
TATAAAGATACGGTAAGAGACGGGGTTGATGGGTTTAGAATTCCTACCTTGATGCCCCAGGCCGGCCTGGCCAATGACCTGGCCTTTCGTCATGCAATGGAGACTGACACATATGACATGTATTGTGGTCATACTTCCAGTCTGATCGCGGTGGATGTCGATGCTGCAGCCGATGCCTTCACAAAGCTGTTCGATTCACCTCAATTACGCCAGCAAATGGGCCAGGCGGGCCAGCAACGAGCCACTGAAGTGTACGCCTGGAGGCACATCATTGAGCGTTACGAGGCATTGTGGGAACAGTTGAACCATATTCGACAGGCACAGGCAACGGGCCTGAAAGCTCTTGCCCATCCCTGGCCTGCCCGGATGGATCCTTTTCATACCTTCTCAGCATATCCGACGCACAGCCTGAGCGGGCAGACATGCCTTGAGTTGGCGACAGCGAATAAAGAGGATGCGCTGGCGAGAGTTGCGTCTTACAAAGAATTGGCAATGGTGAACTATGCTGAATTTGTACTGCCCACTGAAGAGGAAATTCTTGCCGTGATAGAGGCCATCGAACCAGGCGTTGTTACTGTTCTGGATTTAGTCGCGGCTATTCCTGAAAAACGACAGACTATGGTAATGCGAGCTCTATCGTGGCTGGTAAAGCTGGGAGTGCTCAGATTGGTTAAATAATTTTCTGGCTGTTTTTGTAACGGCTCAGGTGAATAGGAAGGTAGTTGGTAGTTCAATAACCGGACAGACAAATAAGCAGGGAAACAGTTAATCCCATGAATATTCTTTTCATCCATCAGAACTTTCCCGGTCAGTTTAAGTTCCTTGCCCCCGCGCTAGCTCAACGCGGGCACAATGTAGTGGCAACGACGCTTAATAAGATAGATATAAAAGAATGGGAGGGGGTTAAATTATGGCCCTATACTATCGAAAGGAAAGAAACCCCGAATATTCACCCATGGGCAGCAGAATTTGAGGTCAAAGCTATACGCGCAGAAGCTTGTTTAAAAGCTGCGCAGGGGCTTGCAAAAGAAGGCTTCACTCCTGACCTAATCATTGCTCACCACGGCTGGGGCGAAAGCCTGTTTATAAAAGAAATATGGCCGGATGCCAGGCTTGGTATCTACAGCGAGTTTTTTTACCACACTCAGGGTGCCGATGTGGGCTTCGATCCGGAATTTCCACCTAAAAATACAGAAGCTTTGTGCCGTGTTCGCGTGAAAAACATCAACAATTTGCTTCATTTTGAGGTTGCCGATGCGGGAATCTCTCCCACCCACTGGCAGGCGAGCACCTTTCCAGAGCCATTTAAAAGCAAAATTACCGTAATTCATGATGGCATCGACACGGATGTAATCACTCCTAATTTCGACGCCAAATTTTCATTGAACAACAATGTCACCTTTTCCAGGAAAGATGAAATAATCACTTTTGTAAATCGGGATCTTGAGCCTTATCGTGGGTATCATATTTTTATGCGGGCATTGCCTGAGGTGCTCAAGCGTAGACCTAATGCCAGCATATTAATCGCCGGAAGAGATGGACGCAGCTACGGTGCTCCTCATGAGGGTGGTAAAAAATGGAAAGATGTTTTAATTGATGAGGTACGAGGGAAAATAAGTGACGCTGACTGGAGCCGTGTCTATTTTCTCGGAAAAATACCTTACAATCATTTCGTTACCCTGTTACAAATCTCTTCCGTGCATGTTTATCTTACCTACCCATTCGTTCTCAGCTGGAGCCTGTTGGAGGCGATGAGCATTGGCTGTTCAATTGTAGCCAGCGACACTATTCCGGTCAGAGAAGCAATTCAGCACAATAAAACCGGCATGCTGGTAGACTTTTTTGACATTGAGCAACTTACAAATCAGATATGCACGTTGCTCGATGATAAAAAGCTTCGTAAAAAATTACGCCAAAACGCCAGACGTTTTGCTCAGGATACTTATGACCTGAAAAAAGTTTGTCTGCCAAAGCAACTGGCATGGGTAGAAAGACTGGTCGACATATAACCCAGCAAGATATCCCACAAGGAACCTCTTCCCCTGAAGGGGGGCGGTGACAGATGATTATCATTCGTTTGCCAACGCTGTAGTAGCTACAAGCTGAGAGCGATAATAGACAGAGCAATGAAGCAGTTGTACAGAAGTCTTAGGAGTATTCGGAGTGATGATAAATGACAGGTAACTATCACGATCAAGTTATGGGCATGGTGCAGGAAATAATGTCTTCGTCGCTACAAAATAGAACTAAACTCTATAACACGCTTCGTCTGTTAGCTAAATACCGCTCTCAGTTAATAGTTAACACCATCACTTAGCAACATGGTTTCATTGTATCGTCCGGGCCGTTCAAAGGGATGGAGCTTTATAATAAAGTTTCTGAGGGTTGCTTCATTCCCAAACTGCTTGGTTGTTATGAACAGGAATTACATCATGTAGCGAATAGTATTGCTGAAACAGGATATAAAAACGTGGTAAATATCGGCTGCGCAGAAGGATATTACGCAGTAGGACTGACGCGTCTACTCCCGGAAGAAATAAAAACTTATGCCTATGATATTAATCCTGAAGCGCGAAGAATCTGCAAGGAAGTGGCGATAATCAACGGTGTAGAAAACAGGATTGAAATTGCGGGAGAATTCAAGTCAGAGGATTTTGAGGTTTTTGCCAGAGAGAAATCGTTGCTAATCTGCGACATTGAAGGCGCAGAACTGGAGTTACTCAATCCCGAGGAAACGCCGGCATTGGCAAAGGTGGATATACTTGTTGAGCTGCATGATTCACTTAATCAGGAAATTTCTAAAACCATTATGCAGAGATTCGAGCCAAGCCACACTATTGAGTTTATAGAGACGGGAAGTCGGGATATTAACGAATATCCTGATTTGCATGCGCTCGAGCATCTTGACCAGTTACTGGCATTCTGGGAGTGGCGTACCGGGCCCACTCCCAGGGCGTACATGACGGTTAGTTCCTGATCCGGTCGTCAGGAGCCCGAAAAGCCTGTTTCCGCGCTCACAGCGCCTTAAACTGCCCCGCAAAGGCCCAATTGTGTGTGTAGAAGCTTTGAAGCGATGCAAACTAAAGAGTAGACTGTTACGACTAACTGATTACAGAGGTTTTCTAATCATTCGCTGAGTTTGTTCGATTAGATTGAATAACCCTCAATTGCAAACCTGCTTAAATAGGTAGATAGACAAGATAGATAGCTACCATGACCCGTATCGTATACAGATCAATTTTCCCTGTTCGCTTTGCAGTTGGAGCGGGAATCATTCTGTTTAGCATGATCGGCAGCTCTGCTACAGCGCAAACGGACAACCCCGCCAATAACCCCACTGAACTGTCGGAAGCCATTGCCACAGCGGCTAATGGTGCCGCTGATATCATTGAGACCGCCGATATTGAGCCGGAACTCCGTTTGTTCGAAGCCATTGACAGTGCCGCTACTGCTGATTCTCCTCGAAATCGTAGAACCCGGAATGTGCAAGCGACCCGCAATACACCATCAAACCCGGAATTCACTCTTGTTGGTACATCGCGAATCGGGGATAAATACACGGTTATTTTGACCCATAAAGACGGTGACACGGTGGTTGTCAGTGCGGGGCCGGATACCAGTACTCAGATAAACGGCCACAGTCAGTTTTCGATTGTGGATGTTGGCGCAAGGGAGGTGTCGATAAATTACCCTGATGGCACGCCCTGTATTGAATTCAAGGCGAAGGGAGTGAACTGCAACATGGCATCCAATACAGCGAATCTCACACTGACCTATGGAGAGCCGTTAGCGCCTCGCCAACGGCAGGGATTGGTGGTAGATCAGGAAACCAGGGATGTTGCTGCTGAAGATGCCGCAACGAGCGGTGATGAACCCGTAAACCCCTTCGCTGCTTTGCGGGAAGCGGCGGCGGGGAATACCGATGGTCAGGTTAACGGGAATCGCAATACAGCCCGGTTCAACCCGCGTCGTATAGCGCCGGAGGACGTTCCCCCGGGCCAGCGCGTGGTGTCTACTCCATTTGGAGATAGATTGGTAGATCAATAAGTTCAGCCTGATTTTCAGTGCAAGACCTCACCCACATCTCTCTCTCGATTTCAGTAGTCAGTTACAATTCTGCGGATGAGCAGTTGCGTTCTCTTCTTTCCTCGCTGCTGGCATCGCTGCAATTACTAAAATCATCAATCGACTTGTCTGCGGTGACAATCACGCTAGTTGATAATTCGGACCATCACAGGATTGATCTGGATATTTTCAGCGCTTTCCAGGCAGAGCTGGATTTGCTCGGGGCAGATTTGAGTTTGACACAGGGCCAGGGAAACGTTGGGTATGGGAGTGCTCACAATCTCGCGATTAAAAAGTCGGAAGCTGATTTCCACTTGCTATTGAATTCGGATGTGGTGATTAAGGATAACTGCCTGAGTGCGGGAATCACCTATCTGGTGAATAATCCTGAGGTGGCTGTGGCTAGCCCCTACACCGAAAATGAGTGTGGTCAGAAACAATATTTGTGCAAGCGCTACCCCTCTGTATTCACGTTTTTTATTCGGGGATTCCTGCCGGCAACGTTTAGAAAGTTGTTCAGCAAGAGGCTGGCTCGTTTTGAAATGCACGAACTGTCCGAGCAATCGCCAAAGGATTCTGTTCCCATTGTAAGCGGTTGTTTTATGCTGTGCAGAACAGATAAACTGAAAGCAGTTGGCGGCTTCGATGAGAATTATTTCCTCTACTTTGAAGACTTCGACCTGTCGCTACGCCTTGGTAGGGTAGGCAAGTTGGCCTATTTGCCGGAGATGAAGATTCAACATGGTGGTGGGCACAGTACCAATAAGGGTTTGGCACACATCATGATGTTTGTTCGCTCTGGAAGGCGGTTTTTCACTACCCATGGCTGGCAGTTTCTGCGGCAAAGATAAATAATTTCAATGTATACATTGTTTAACTTCAGCCATGAATAGTTCAGATGAAAGCCAAGCGGGTAACAGCGTACTAGTAACCGGTGCCAATGGATTCATCGGGTCGTGCCTGTGCGCGCGACTGTTACAACAAGGCTGCCGATTAACAGCCCTGTTACATTCACCAAGTGAAGCATTGAGCGCAACATTGGATAGGGCAATTGTTGCTGATGTCTGTGATGCAGGCAGCTTGGGCTTGGCTTTCGATAGCATTGATACGGTCTTTCACCTGGCAGGTGTAGCCCACGTCAATACTAATAAGACCAGGCTACTACGACAGGTAAATGTTGTTGGTACCAGTAATGTTTTACAAGCTGCCGTTGCGGCCAATGTGAGACGGCTTGTATTCCTCAGCAGCTCTCTGGTTCATGCCTGTGAAACAGGTAAGGGAGACATCACTGTCTACGGCCAATCGAAGCTGGAGGCAGAGCAACTGTTAATGGCAGCTCACGCAAATCAGCAGATCGAAGTGGTCATATTGAGGCCAGTTAACGCATATGGAACAGCAATGAAGGGAAATATAAGACGCATGATTTCTCTCATCGCAAACAAACGGCTGCCGCCGCTCCCAAGGCTGGAAAATGAATTATCCCTGGTAGGCGTGGAAGACCTTGTCAGCGCCCTGATGCTGGCTGCAAATAGCATGGCGGCAAGCGGTAAAACCTATTATGTGACCGACGGAGAAAGTTACCGCATTAATGACATTGAGCAGGCTATATACAAGGCTCTGGGGCGAAATAGGCCGGGCTGGTATAGTCCGCGTGTGGTACTATACGCTGCGTCAGCCTTGGCGGGCCGGGTTGGAAAAATCATCGGCACGGGGATTAACACACGTACTTATTACAATCTGGTAAATAGCAATTGTTTTTCCAACCAGCAAATTCAGGATGAGCTGGGATTCTCACCCACAAGTAATTTATATGCTGAGTTACCGGCGATAGTTAAACGCATTGCTGAATAATGTATTTAGTACCGGTTGAAACTAATTTTGCAAACAGGGAGCAATTAAAATGACAAAGGGAATTATCCTTGCAGCAGGCAGTGGTAGCAGGCTGTATCCTATGACGATAGCTGTGAGCAAACAGCTGATGCCCGTCTATGACAAACCCATGATCTACTATCCTCTTGCTACGCTAATGCAAGCCGGCATTCGGGACATATTGATTATCACTGCGCCAGTTGATGCCGAGATATACAGGTTTTTATTGGGTGACGGGAAACGCTGGGGTTTGAACATTTGCTACGAGCAGCAACCCAAACCTGAAGGGCTCGCTCAGGCATTTTTGATTGGTGAAGATTTTATTGGTGATTCCCGGGTTTGTTTGATTCTTGGTGATAACATATTTTATGGCAATAAAATTGAGGACACGCTGAAAAGGGCCGTAGGCCAGAACGGAGGGGCTAGTATTTTCGCCTACTATGTCAATGACCCAGAGCGTTATGGCGTGGTGGTACTCGATGCGAATAATAGGGCGATTGATCTGGAAGAAAAACCGCCGCAGCCAAAATCCCATTATGCGGTAACTGGGCTGTACATGTATGACAACGATGTCATCTCAATTGCGAAGGCAGTGAAGCCGTCTGCGCGGGGCGAGCTGGAAATCACCGATGTGAATAAAGCCTATCTGGAGCGCAATACACTACACGTTGAACTTTTTGATCGCGGCACAGCCTGGCTCGATACTGGCACTACACAATCATTGATAGACGCTGGCAATTTTATTCGTGTACTGGAAGAGCGACAGGGGCTCAAGATTGCCTGCCCGGAAGAAATTGCTTTTCGTAATGGCTTCATTGATGCAGAGCAACTGCAAAGACTGGCAGAACCGCTGAAAAGCAGCGGCTACGGGCAGTATCTGCTGGAACTGGTCGAAAAGAGCTGAGTGAATTGTTTGGATAATTGGGTTCTGGTTGCAAGCTCCGCTTAGCATGCCTCTCAAAGCTTAATTTTCTAAACAGCCCCCTTACAAGCATTCTAAATAAGCAATATGCCCAGTAGTTAGGTCTTTCGACCGATCCTAAGCTATAACCCATTAAGTGGATCAGTGTTTAAGTAGGAGCCTGTGTCATAGTCCAGTTGCAGTTTGGTTGAATTCCCCTTGGGTTGCGCGAACTATGGTTTCTTCTAGAACCTATGGGCTAGTGTGTGATTGACCTGGAGCACAAAAGAAACCATAATGGTTCCATATTGGTTTCAAAGGAGCAGGTCACCANNCCAGCAATTACGCTTAAAAACATACCTGAGCAGCTATACGGCAATTTGAAATTAGCCGCCAGAGCGCATCATAGAAGCATAAACAGTGAGATACTTTTCTGCCTCGAACAAATGATTGGAGCACATCGGATTGACGTTTTAGAGCAGCTTGCCCTGGCGAAAAATCTACGCGCGAAAACGGTTTTACATATTGCGAGTGACAACGAATTCAATGCCGCAAAAACTCAGGGCAGGACATGATTGTTGTTGATACGAATATTGTCTGTCATCTGTACCTGACAGGAGAGCATTCCCTACAGGCAGAAAGGCTCCTCACGCTGGATTCAGATTGGAATGCCCCCATTTTATAGCGCAGTGAGTTTAGAAGTGTGTTGAGTCAATATATTAGCAAAAAGAGGCTAACATTAGTCGACGCGCTACAAATCATTCAGCAAGCAGAGGTATTGCTGAAAAATAATGAATTTGAAATTCAGTCTATTGGCATTATGCAGCTGGTTAACACCAGTAGTTGTTCAGCATACGATTCCGAGTTTGTTGCATTAGCCCTGTATCTTGGTGTGCCACTGGTTACAGAAGATAAGAAAATGCAAAGAGAATTTCCAGATACCGCCTTATCATTGGAGGCCTATTTGGCTTCAGCAAATGAAGGATAGAGCGCCGCAAAAGTTACGCCTTTTTTGCTGATTAATTCCCGTGCCTGAACAATACCTTGCCGGGCCGCCTCGCTGTACAAGGCAATCTTCATCAGCCCTTGTGGTTGTAACAGGTCAACCAACACTTTCCACCCTGTTATTGGGTCTTTCATGGAGCAATTGCAGGCACTGGTATGCCGGAGCGTTCACCTGTGGGGCGATGATTCCAGATACAACAAAGNCTCTGTATGTGGCGCTGCAATTAATACTATAATGATCTGTCCACAAGACCGCTACATTGCTAACTATGATCATCACCCCCACTGCCATAAAAGATGTCCTGGTGCTTGAGCCCAAAGTGTTCGGTGATCACCGAGGGTATTTCATGGAAACCTGGCGCAGGTCAGAACTGGAAAATCTGGGCGTTAAGGAAGAGTTTGTGCAGGATAATCAAAGCATGTCACTGCAAAAAACCCTGCGCGGGCTGCATTATCAACTGGGTCACCCCCAGGGAAAACTGGTTCGCGTAGTATCAGGCGAGATCTTTGATGTGGCAGTAGACCTGCGCAAGAGTTCTGACAGCTTTGGCCAGTGGATTGGGCACACCCTTTCTGCTGAGAACCACAAACAGCTATGGGTGCCACCCGGGTTTGCCCACGGCTTCTATGTCACCAGCGAAAGTGCAGAGATTGTCTACAAATGCACTGAATATTATTACCCCGAGGATGACCATTCCCTGTTTTGGAACGACCCGGATCTGGCTATCGGTTGGCCCTTGCTGGATGGGCAGCCACTACTCTCAGATAAAGACAGCGCTGCCACTCCATTTAACGATGCGCCTGTATACGAGTCGGCTTTTAATTGAAGATCAATCTAATATCCTGATCCAAACGGAACAATCAGTGAACAAAATGCAACTCGCCTTAACCGGTGCCAACGGCCAATTGGGCAAGACTATTCAGCAGCAATGGGCTAGTGCGCCGATTAGTGAACGTTATGAGTTGCATCCCTTCGATAAGCAGTTGGACATCACAGATTTCGCTTCACTGGAAAACAAACTGAGCGCTTCAGGGGTTAGTGTAATTATTAACGCGGCTGCCTACACCGAAGTGGACGGTGCCGAGCAAGATGCCGAAGCGCGACGCCTGGCATTTGCAGTCAATGNGGACGGGCCAGCAAATTTAGCCCTGTGGGCAAAATCATCGGGAGCAAGATTGATTCACCTCTCTACCGATTTCGTTTTCGATGGCACCGCCTCAAGTCCATATCGAGAGCAAGATGCAACGAACCCGCTTGGCGTTTACGGTGCCAGCAAGCTGGCTGGAGAGTTGGCTGTTGCCAAGATTTTACCGAGCGACTCTGTAATCGTTCGGGCATCCTGGCTGTATTCTCAATACAACAAAAATTTTCTTAAAACCACGTTGCGCTTGATGGTAGAAAAAGACTCGCTTGCCGTTGTTAATGATCAGACTGGTTCACCCACTTCCACCAGCGCGCTTACCCATTTTCTATTCAATATTGTCTGCAGCGAAAAAGGCAATGGCATCTATCACTTCAGTGATAAGGGCGTGATTAGCTGGTATGACTTCGCGGTTGCCATACAGGAAGAAGGCATCAAGGCGGGGTTGCTCGAAAAAAGCATTCCTATAAGCTCGATTTCTACTGCGCAATATCCCACACTCGCTACCAGGCCAGCTTACAGTGTGCTGGATTGCACTCGGGCAGAAGCAGATTTTGCTTGCACCACAGCCCCTTGGCGGGAACAATTACGACAGGTAATTCAATGCATACAGGATCGGGATTAGCAGGATCTGGATTAGCAGGATCTGGATTAGCAGGATCTGGATTAGCAGAGCAGGATCGGGGTCAGACCGCCGACTGCACATGAAATGTGCAATTGGAGCTCTGACCCCTTAACATGCCTTCACGGCCGAACAGGCTCAGATACACAAGGAGCGCTTAGCCTTTAAAACCACTCGTGCGCAATTAGAGCCACGGCGCATTTTGACTGTCAACGAGAAACAACGATACATGAGAACACTATTAGTAACAGGCGCCGCCGGATTCATCGGCACAAACTTCGTCCATTATTGGCGCAAGACCTATCCACAAGATGCTATCGTTGTGCTCGACGCGTTAACATACGCCGGCAATAAAGCTAATCTGTCTGCAGTATGGAATCAGCAGGGATTTGATTTTATCCACGGCTCTATCTGTGATGGCCCGCTGGTAGAAAAGTTGCTACGGCAACACAATGTAAATACCCTTGTTCATTTTGCGGCGGAAAGTCATGTGGATCGCTCTATTGCCGGGCCGGATGCTTTTATCGACACCAATATTGTCGGAACTCACACCTTGCTAAAAGCCGCCAAAAAAATGTGGCTGGACGATATTTCGGTTTCCGATCACCATTTTCACCATGTCTCCACAGATGAGGTGTATGGTAATTTAGCCACCGATGATCCAGCATTTTTGGAAACCACCGCGTTTGCACCTAACTCTCCTTATGCTGCGAGCAAAGCGGCATCCGATCATTTGGTACGCTCGTATCATCACACTTACGGATTGAACGTGACTACCAGCAATTGCTCTAACAACTACGGTCCGTTTCATTTTCCTGAAAAATTGATTCCGTTGTGCCTGCTGAATATTTTACACGGCAAACCATTGCCCATTTACGGTGATGGCAAGCAGATTCGGGACTGGCTTTATGTTGATGATCACAGTCGCGGTATTGATCTGGTAATTAACCGAGGCCGTCGGGGAGAAACGTACAATATTGGTGGCAACAATGAATGGACCAACATCGATGTCGTCAATCTACTTTGCAAAATAGTTGATACAAGGTTTTCCGAAATCGAAGGGCTAAACGCCAGATTTCCCGATTCACCATGTGCCACTGGGATGGCTGCAAACTCGCTGATAACCCATGTAATAGATCGACCAGGCCATGACACACGCTATGCCGTTAGTGCAGAGAAGATTATGGCAGAATTAAATTATGATCCGGTGGAAGATTTCCACTCAGGGCTAAATAAGACAGTTGATTGGTATTTAGCTAACGTAATGTGGTGGCAGGCTATTTTGGATGGTTCATATAGAAAATAAACTATAGCAAGGCCCTCGATATTCTATTATTTCTGGCCTTTTTCTACTCAACGCTTTTTAGCTTCGATGGGTGTACTGATTCCACATTTCCAAGAAAGCATTTTCAAAATTTCGGGCAAAGCGTGGCGCATCAAACAATGGTGAAGCCAATACTTGAGAGCGTAGGCCAGTTCGTAGCCGGGCTAGCTTGTCCAGATCAGATGCAAATAGAATTGCCTTAGCCAAATACTCCTCCTCATCGGCTGCAATCCAATCGGGCAACCCTNCATTCATCAGCACCCCAACACCTTGCCTGGAAACAAGGGAACCCCCTGCTAAAGTTACTAGTGGAACGCCCATCCACAAACTTTCAATACTTGTCGTTCCCCCAGTAAACGGGAAAGGATCTAGTGTAATATCTATCCGATTATAGGCAGCAAAGTATTTTTGACGATCTTCCGGTCCTTCAAGCATGATTCGATTGCTATTGATCCCTTGAGCAATAAAGCGCTGAATTACGCTTTCCCGCGTTACCAGATCACGAAACTGTTTGGCTTTGAGAAGCAGTCGGCTATTTGGTATGGCATCAAGCATTTTGGCCCAAAGCTCCACTACTTTATCGTTAACCTTTATCAGATTGTTGAAGCAACCGAAAGTGACGTAGCCATGACTAAGAGCGGGAAGTACGGATACTTCTATATCGACATTTGGAGGCGTAAAGCACCACCGAGTTTCTGGTAAGCGCCAGACCTTTTCTATAAATTGATTATCATACTTTGGCGGTGTCACATAGGGGTCACCCAGAAGATAATCCATTTCATTCAAACCGGTTGTCGCAAAATACCCTAACCAACTGACCTGAACAGGAGCCGGCTTGTAGGCAAACACTGGCAGTCTATTATCTGCAGTATGCCCCGACAGATCGATAAGAACGTGAACGCCATCGGCATTTATCAGATTGGCAGCAGCTTCGTCTTTTTGAGCATAAATGGATTTCCATTTAGAGAAGAAAGGTTTTATTCGTTCGCTTAAGGCATCAATTGTATGTGTGGTTGGATAAGCTATAACGTCGATTCTAGATGGATCAATCGAGGACAAAATACTCTCTAGAAAATACCCTATCGGGTGGTTACGCAGATCTCCAGAGACAAAGGCCACTCGTAGCCTGCCAGGCATTGGTGGGCTTTGATAGGGTGAGGAATGACTTTGCGCTTTTTTTTTGACAATTTCTCCAAATTTGCGGGCCATTGCAATACGATTAAAGGCGCTATGATTTGAGGTGTAATTTAGGGCCAGCAGGAAATTACTGTATGCCCCTGCATAATCGGGCTTGAGCTGTATTGCTTTGCTAAAGTTCTTCATTCCCTCATTCAATCGTCCAAGTTCTTTTAGTGTATTGCCACGGTTATTGAATGCTTCTGCACAATCAGGCCTGAATTGGATTGCTTGGTCATGACTCCGCAAGGCTCCATCCAATCGTCCAAGTTTGCTTAGTGTGCTGCCACGGTTAGTATAAGCGTCCGCAGAATTAGGCTTGAGTTGGATTACCTTGTTATAACTCTGTAAGGCCTCATCGAGTTGTCCTAATTGTTCGAGTGCAATCCCTCTGTTATTGTAAGCTTCTGCATAATCAGGATTGATCTGAATTGCCTTGTCATAGCTCGCCACCGCGCCCTCTAACTGGCCTAAGTCTTTTAACGTCGCACCACGGTTACTGAAAGCTTCTGCATAATCAGGATTGATCTGGATTGCCTTGTCATAATTCCGCAAAGCCTCGCCCAATTGTCCAAGCTCTTTTAGTGCGTTGCCACGGTTAGTGTAAGCTTCCGCAAAATCAGGTTTGATCCTAATCGCCTTGTCATAGCTCGTCACAGCCTCCTGTAATTTGCCTCGCCCACAAAGCACCACGCCTAATACATTGAAGACGACTAATGACTGCGGATAGGTTTGCAATAACTCTCTACAAGCCTGTTCTGTCTTTATCAACTGACCTGAGTGATATAGCTCAACCAGGGCATTAATTTGGTCCTGCGAAGGGTCTGCTGTCTCTATTTGAGCTGCTTGATTATGTGGCAGGCCTGCTTGTAATTTACGTAGCCCCTTTTTTGCAACAGGATGGTTTGGCTGGTGTTGCAATACAGCGTTGTAGAGCTGAACCGCAACAGCGGTTTTACCCTGCTTTGTCGCCTTTTTTGCTCGAGACAGGGCTTGTTCAATCGTTAATTGTTGCGAGTTAGGCACATTTTTCATTGTTTCGTTGTTCCTTGATCCCGCAGTCATCTGACTGATAACTTTTCGGGAGATCAAATAGCCGGTCAGATTATAAAAGAGAAATTTTCAATCACCGCTCACTATGTATTCATTACGTATCCCTTTGCCCAAATTAGTATGACATAGGTTAAGATGGAACCAAACTGGTGAAGCAAGGAGTGCTGGGGGTAGCATGCTTACCAAGAAGATTGGAGCGGGTTAATACAGCATGTTGATATTCCAATAGAATATTGGGAAACGCAGTTTGACTTAAGGCGGTCTGAGATGGTCCAATAGATCTGTACAACCCAGTTAAGAGATAATACTCATAACTGGAGATAGAAGAAATGG
>PBTO01000036.1 GCA_002726595.1 Gammaproteobacteria bacterium
TGCTAGGCCTGCGTTACTGCGCCTAACACTGAACATACTGGTGAACTCTGCACTCCAAAATTAACCCTGGTCGAGGTACTAGAATGAAATCTGAAGCGGCTGCAAAAAGCAGGGCATTGTACACTAATTAACTAAAGCTTTCTCTGTACTGTTGCAATTGCTCTGCAGTCAGTGCAAACACGCCATCACCGCCATATTCAAACTCAAGCCAGAGTAACGGCACTGCACCCAGTCGTGCCAATAAACTCTCGCTACTGCTGCCAACTTCCATAATCAGCAGGCCATCTGGTGAAAGGAAATCGGCTGCTTGGCGCAAAATCCTGACCGGTATTGCGAGCCCCTGCTCTTCGCTAAACAATCCCATGCGCGGTTCCTGCTTGAACTCTGCTGGTAGTTGTACCAGCTCCGATGCAGCTACATAGGGTGGGTTGCAAACCAAAAGATCGTAGGATACCTGCCCTGGTAAACTAGCGAATAGATCAGATTCCCACGTTGTAACCCTCTCTCCCAGACGATGATCCCTGACGTTTTCTGCTGCCAGGGTCAAAGCATCCGCTGAAATGTCTACCAGATCGACATAACTTTGAGTGAATTCAAGTGCACAGGCGATGCCGATACACCCGCCCCCTGTGCACAAGTCCAGTATGCGAGTCGGATTCTTCTTCAACAACGGCTCAAAACGGTTACGGATTAGTTCAGCGATCGGGGAACGTGGTATCAAGGCACGTTCATCACATCGAAATGAATGACCGGCAAACCATGCCTTGCCAACCAGATATGCTACCGGGATTCTCTTTTCGATGCGGCACCGCACGCGCTCATCGAGTAACTCCAACTGCTCTGGAGAAATGGGTTTCTGCAGACTAAGAGTATCAGCGTCAAACGGCATACCCAGAGTGCACAGAACAAGATAAACCGCTTCATCCCGGGCATTCTCAGTTCCATGGGCGTAACACAAATCCTCACTCTCAAACCGACGCACGGTATTTTCAAGATATGTTGCTATTTGTATCACAAGCCAAATTACCAACGAGGAAAAACTACTTTACCAATTCCTGGTGTTATCGTAGGGTAGCCAACACATTCAGTTTATCCCGAAAGAGCTACAATAATCATGGAAAAAGCTTACCTGGAAATTATTAAACAGATCGGTGAAGATCCTGATAGAGCGGGTTTAATCGAAACGCCTAGACGCGCAGCCAATGCCATGACTTTCCTGATGCAGGGCTATGCTGCAGATGTTGACCAGATTATTAATAACGCGCTGTTCCCATCTGACACCGATGAAATGGTGATCGTTAAAGATATCGAGTTGTATTCCATGTGTGAACACCATCTCTTACCTTTTATCGGCAAGTGCCATGTCGCTTATATACCTAAAGGCAAAGTTTTAGGTTTATCAAAGATTGCCCGCCTTGTTGATATCTATGCTCGTCGATTGCAGATACAGGAAAACCTGACTAACGAGATTGCCAATACAATTATTGATAAAACAGGTGCAGCAGGTGCTGCAGTGATAATCGAAGCCCAGCACATGTGCATGATGATGCGCGGCGTGGAGAAACAAAACTCAGTGATGACCACTTCCTGCATGCTGGGTGCGTTCAGAAATAGTCAAAGCACTCGCAATGAATTCTTGTCACTATTAAACAAGTAAGCGCAATCAAGTCACTACAGGTATTTTCATCCAGAATTGAACCAGCGGGACTACTGAATAACCAACTCTATTCTGTCGGCACAACTATCCTGAACACATTGTGGGACCAATGGACCCAGGCCTTGCGGATTCAACCTATCAACTCTTATGCCCAATTGTATCAAGCGTTCTACCACCGACTCGGCTCTGGCAAGGGATCGTTGCAGTAAAGTCGCTAACGGTACTTCTTCCCGTAAATGTGCCACCACGTATACGGATAGTTCTGGCGCCATTTGTAAAAGCTGGACTGCCAGGGTCAAATCAGATTGCCCAACAAGCAGCTCGTCATTAGCAAAGCTCACTGACGTCAACACCAGAGTTTGATCTTGTCTAAAGGAATCCAGGATAGCGCTCGGATCGGACACGACGGGAAGTTCCAGTGGCTCTCCAACATCGACAATTTCAAGATAGGCATAAAGCCTTCGATTTCCCCGCGTGATAATATAAAGTGCAACGTGGCTCTTACTCTCCGCCCCAGTCTCGGCCGTCATCGCAATATAATATTGATTTCTTTCTGGTCCGTAGAGTATCCGGTTTCTAAAAATATCATTAGCCCAATAGTTGCTGCTGCCACAGGCGCGCCCCTCACAACTGAAGGCTTCTTCGTAACCGCGCTCAGCAATTTGCTCGCGAAAAAACTGGTATACATCAGCCCCGTTAAACTCGCCCGAAACCTCATAAGTAATCTTGGTGACGCCACCTCGCAAACGCTCGGAATTTTCTGGTACCACTTGCCCTGCTGTTCGTTGCAAGCTACTAAGGACAAATCGGTAGTTCACATCTTCGCTGAATTCATGTTCCACGATGACCGAATCAGGGAATTTATTCAATACTGGATGATCCTGGTAACCAGGCAAAGCGGGTGTGATTTGCCCATAGGCGGCAAGAGGTAAAGTACATACCAGTAGCTTGATCAAGAATTTAACAAATACGACAGATTTCACACTTCATGACTCCATTGTATATTGGATTTCCCCGCATCCAGGTGCAACCAGATCCATCTCGATACACACCAGATTACTCGTCCCGAACGGTCGCATTGTTTCTGCTATACCGTCAATCATCAGTGAGAATAATCTGGACATCAGCGGATTGTGACCAACCAGCAACAAATGCTCAATACCAGATTGCTCGATTATTTGCATCACGTCATAGGCATCTGCATCCGGTACAAGCAGCTCGTTTACTTCAAAATTTAAATCCGGGAACACCTNGCTAAATACCGCAGCGGTCTGTTTTGCTCGCTCGTAGGGACTCGTAATCGCGATATCCACAACGGGTGTGTAAAGTTTGAATTTTTCGGCTACTGTTCTGGATTGTGAGAGACCTTGCGCGGAGAGCTTGCGGTCCGCATCCGGACTGCCTTCCTCTGCAATACCGTGTCTTACCAGGGAAACTAACATCTAAATAACATCTCCGTATAACATCTGCAAATCTAATTACCAGTAGTTTTCTTAAGGGTAGTCTTTGGTTTTTTCTTGGCAACCTTTTTCCTGCCAGCAGGTTTTGCTTTGCGTGTCGCTTTTTTCACTGCAGGCTTTTCTACCGTTCTTGCAACCGAACCCTCTTCATCCTCTTCAACATTCGGAAAATCTGAAAATGGAAAGGGCTCGAGTTCGGAATTATAGCTGATAAACTCCAATATCTGGCTAACATATTTGGTCAGCGCCGAGCCAAAAAATCTCAGGTTCCTGTTGGCATCACCGGTAATTACAGTGAAAACTGCCTGTGCCAGCATTAGCACTAAAATAATGGGTGCAAGTACAAAATAAAGGACAACACAGAAAGCTATCATAAAAATGATTCGAATCCAGGCAGATGTTTCTGTTAGATTATCGGCGATGCTGTCCAGATTGTCAGACTCTGGCATGCTTACTCCTTTTGAGTTAATGTTTTCTCATCATTAGCGGCAAATTCCACATCCAGCGCCTGCTCACTCAACATCAGAGAGGATATAATATTATTAATCGAATCACTATTGTAGATGATTTGAAATAAACCATCTGCCAGGGGCATGTAAACGCCCAGCTCATCCGCTTTTTCTTTTACCAGTTTGACCGTGTTCACTCCTTCCACCACCTGACCAATTTCTTCCAGCGACTCCTCCAGACTCTTCCCCTGCCCCAGGGCAAAGCCCATTCGATAGTTCCTGCTCAGGGGTGTGGAACAGGTTACTATTAGATCACCAACTCCTGCCAGCCCCAGAAAGGTCATCGGGTCAGCCCCCAATTCACGCCCGAATCTGGCCATTTCAGTAAGACTTCGCGTTACCAGCATGCTGTTGGTGTTATGCCCCATACCGATAGCCGCTGCTATCCCGGCAATAATCGCATAGATATTCTTTAACGACCCCCCCAGTTCGACACCAAACATGTCATCATTTGTATAAACCCGAAAGTATTCAGACTTGAGTACGCTCTTGACGGTATCCCGGACTTCCTCGTCATTGCTCGCAATAACCGTTCCCGTTAGCTGCTTTTTAGTTATTTCCTTCGCCAGGTTAGGCCCACTAAGCACTCCGACACTAGCGTCGGGTGCCTCTTCGCTCAAAATCTGACTCATCAGCATGAAGCTCCCCGCTTCCACCCCTTTTGTCGTACTAACCAGGGTCACTTGGGGCGCAGCGTATTGCATGACAGTTTTGACCACTGCTCGGAAGGAATTGCTGGGTACTGCAACGAAAATGAGTTCGCTGCTCTCTACGGCAGTCTGCATATTATTGGTGGCAATGACGCCCTTATTTAATATGTAACCAGGTAGATACTGGGTATTCTCATGGTGTTGGTTTACATCGGCAACCAGTTCTTCACTACGCATCCAGAAAGTCACTTCACAGCCATTCTCTGCTGTAATATTGGCAATTACGGTGCCAAAGCTGCCACCACCAATTACCGAGATTTTTCTTAAGCTCACGCTGATTACCTGACCACCGGTTAAAACAGGGTCATGATAGTCCGATTGGAATTTAATACCAAGCTCGCCCTTTGTCCCGTACTCCTAGTAGGCTGCTATGCCAATCGACCTATGCGCATACTGAGTGGCCAGGAAACTTTTCTAGTCGCGCTCTGCGACCAGGCTTCTGCATAGTCTTGTTCTACTAAATCCAGCGGATTCTCCCCATGCTGCTGCATATACCTGCGCAGCGCTGACCATGACATGATGTAGCTCTTCAGTGAATCAAGTGTCCAGTCGAGGCTCATATCGAAGTCTGGCGCCCTTTCCTCAACCAGGGAGTATAAATAGACAAAGAGGTCATCGGGGTAACTCGGCCGGGATTCTGCATAACTGGAAGCATGCCCTGAAAAGTGATCTTTAAATGGCAATCAATGTCCTCCGGTCATCAGTTCAATTCTGTTGGATTGAAAAAATACTAGCGCATTGTAAATTCTGTCAGCAACAGTTTTTGGTGTCACAGAGGCACCAACAAACTGATCGTATTCATTTTTAGGCGATATGGTCTGCAAGGCGATGCGTTCTGTGTCGCGCATGGTATTACCGGTGAACTCCTTCATCCACTGCGATTCGATTACATCTACAATGCCGTAGAGTTCATCGGAGTCGATGTCCTGGATAACCCGTGCCGCACTTATGCGGCCCACCATATCTACAGCAATCAGTAAATCTACCGTGCCGTTGAATCCATCATCTGCTGTTGCGGGTACCGCAATGGCAACAACCTCCCCCCCTGATTTTGCCAAATAGGCAAGACGGTCACGCTGCAATCCAAGCAGGTGCTTGTTAATCAGGTTTTCCTGCTCTTCCTGGGCCGACAGATAATACGTATCGAGGACCAGGTCGTTATCATAGCTTTCCTCTGCAAAGAACTGGTACAGGTTCTGCCGGTCAAACTCAAGCCTGCTTTGTTCCAGCTTGTCCTGGCTAAGCAGATTTACTGTCCATAATATTAAGACAGCCCCCAGTGCAACCGAGAGGCTTTGAACTAATTTGCTGGATTTAGTAAAGGCACCTCTGATTAATTGCATACGGTCCAAAACGTGTAGCCTGCAGATAGTAATTAAAAACTATTCTGTAGCAGATTAGATGAAAATCGCAATGGATTGAATCAGCGACATAACNGGTGTGGGGTAAATGCCCAGCAGCAGCAACAGGAGAAGCAGGATCAACAGTACGCCGAAGGGCCCGACATTCTCAAGCCCGCCAGGCTTGATATCTAGAGACTCCGGCGCTGGCATCAGCATGCGATACACAATGCGCAGATAATAATAGAGCCCGATTCCGCTCCCCACAATAAGCACCACCAGTAACACCCACAAAGCGGACTCAACGCCGGCGGCAAACAAGTAAAATTTACCTATAAAGCCAACAGTCAGAGGAATTCCGGCCAGGGATAACAACATGCCAGTAAAAATTAACGCGAGCCAGGGATTGCGCCAGAACAATCCCTTGTAATCATCAATAGCATCTAACTCCTTTTCACTTGAGGAGACGATGGAGGCGACACCAAACGCACCGAGTGACATGATGATATAAGCAAGCAGATAGAATGTGACCGCCTCAACGCTGACTGTTCCGTCGGTAAAATTGGTAGCGATTAAGGCGATCAATAGATATCCCATGTGGGCTATGGAGGAGTAGGCCAGTATCCGTTTTACATTATCCTGGAGGAGGGCTAATAAATTCCCTGCCAGTATTGATAAGGCTGCAATCAGGGAAAATACAGCTACTACTGAACCATAACCCAGCGCACCGGCTGCAACGAAATACCGCAGCAGTATGACGAACATGGCGGCTTTACCGATCGTCGCAAGATAGGCGGTCGCTGGCAATGGCGCCCCCTCATAGACATCCGGTGTCCATATGTGAAATGGGGCCAGTGACAACTTGAAAGCCATGCCAGCTGAAAGCAATATCAGGGCAATAACATAGAAATTCTCACTTAACCCGGTGCTTGCTTCTGCTCCATTGGCGCTCAATACCGCCAATCCATCATATTCCAGACTACCTGTCTGTGCATAGATTAATGCCATGCCAAACAGCAGAGCACCCGATGACACGGCCGAAAGAACCAGATACTTCAGTGACGCCTCCAGCGGATACTTCGCTGCATTCTTACTGTGTATGGGATAGGCAATCATGCCATACAAGGACATGCTCAATGTCTCAATACCAAGTATCGCGCTGATAAAATGATTACTGCTGACCATTACTATCGCACCAATGGTGGCAACAGCTAGCAGCAAATAATATTCTTCCATATGGTCATCTAAATTCCGCAGATAAGGAAAACTCAAAATGGAAATAGCCAGGGCCGTCAGACAGACTGTCACGGTAAAGAAGAGACTGTACTGATCGATAATTAACAAGGGTGTAATCTGCTGATTAGTATAGGGCATCATTACCGCGGCAATGATTGCGGCAATTAACAAACCAATCGTGGTGGCAGCACAGCTGATAACATGACTGCGCTTTATCGCTATCAACAGCATGACGACAACAGCCGTAGCTGTCACCACCAACAGCGGTAATAAAGGCAGTAGATCAGAAAAAATCATAGCTGCCCCTGCGTCAAAGTAGTGGTTACTTGTTGAGCGTTTTCAAGCATGCCGGCCAATGCGTCGTTAGAGAGATTTAAAAACGATTGCGGGTACATTCCCATCCATACCAGCCCGAATATCATAGCGCCGTAAAAAACCAATTCGCGGCGGTTTAAATCACTTAACAGTGATTCATCAAAATTGCTGGCTTTGACTTCTCCCTGAAACACCTTTTGTATCACCCACAGGGAATAGACAGAGGCGAAAATCAGGCCCAGTGCAGCCAGCGCTGTCAGCGGTATGCTGGCCTGGAATGCACCGAGTAACGCGAGAAACTCGCCGATAAAATTTCCCAGGCCCGGCATGCCCAACGCGGCTATGGAAAAGAACAAGGCAACAGCGGACATGCGGGGTACGCGCGCCCAGAATCCACCCATGTCATTCATATCCCGGGTATGGATTCGGTGTTGCAATCCACCTGCCAGCATGAACAGCGCAGCGGCACTTAGCCCATGCGCCAACATTGTCATTATTGCTCCCTGCAGTGCCAAGGCATTCCAGGCATAAACTCCCAGCATGACAAAGCCCATGTGACTGACACTGGTATAGGCGATGAGGCGTTTGATATCAGACTGTGCGAAAGCGACCTTGGCACAGTACAGAATGCTGATTACCGCCAGGGTCATAGCGATTGGCGCAAAGTTCATAGACGCTTCTGGAAACAGGGGAACGGCAAAGCGAATCAGACCGTAGGCACCGGTTTTCAATAACACACCAGCCAGAATCACACTACCTGCGGTAGGTGCCTGNCTATGTGCATCGGGCAACCAGGAATGAAAAGGGACACTCGGCAGTTTGGTAGCAAAAGCGATAAAAAAGCCCAGCATCGCCAGTATCTCAAGCTGGCCGCCGATACTCACATTCTGCAAAGCAAAATAATCGAAGCTGAAGGCGCCAAATTGAACGAAGTGGAAATAAGCCAGCAGCAATATGGACACCAGCATCAGCATGCCGGTGACCTGGGTGAACAGGAAAAACTTCATCGCGGCATAGTGTTTGTTCTCATGCCCCCAGATCGCGATGATGAAATACATGGGGATCAGCATGACCTCCCAGAAGAAGAAAAACAGGAACAAATCCAGCGCTGTGAAGACGCCGAGTACGCCGGCGAGAGTCCACAACAAATTAAAATAAAAGAAGCCTGTTCTTTCCTTGATCTCATCCCAGGCCGAACCGCAGGCAATAATTCCAAGGAACGCTGTTAGCAGTAAAAGCAATACACTCAAACCATCGGCGCCGAGATAGAATGAAATGCCAAATCTTGGCATCCAGTCTGTCTTGAGTAATACCAGCCAGGAGCCGTCACCACTATCACCGGCATTGAGCAGGGTTAGCATCAGCAAAAAATCCACCAGCAGAGTAACCAGGGCGATTACTCGCGGCAGTTTATCGTCAATGCGTTCGGCAACCCAGGCCAGCAGACCGCCGATAAACAGAATGGCAATTAACCATACCAGAATCACAATAGAACTCCCAGTGTCATTAACAACACAAGCCCTGCCGCGACACTAAGTGCATACCAGCGTAAATTTCCTGTCTGAGTCTGGGCGATCATGCCGTTGGCGGCACGGGTTAAAATCACCAGCAAAGCATAGAATTTATCAATCAGATCATCCCGGTTGATGCGTGCCAGAAACAAAAAGGGATTAACCAGCAAGTGTTGGTAGAGCGCATCTAATCCCCATCCACTGAACCAGAAGCGATGCAGAGTTTTTGCCACACNAGAGGACATGAGTCGATCAGTGGAGAAAGTTTTTGCACCGTAAAACAAATAACTGATGCCTATCCCCATCAGTGGTACGGCGATCATGATGGCATGCATCAGAAAACTGGCATGGTGCTCTTCGTGCACCTCACCATGATCAAACACTGACTCGACCGGAACCTGGATCAACCCACCAAGAACTGAAAAAACCATAAGGATAATAAGTGGCGCCGCCATGCTGATGCCGGCGACTTCGCTGGCATCATGATGATCCTTGCTCTCTCCGAAAAAGACCACAAATACCAGCCGAAAACTGTAGAGCCCGGTAAGAAAAGCACCGGCTACACCACCCATCCACAGCCACAGGCCCGGCCCCTCCACGGCAAGAGCAGCCAGAAGGATTTCATCCTTACTAAAGTAGCCGGAGGTAAAGGGAAAGGCGGCCAAAGCTAAACTGCCGATCATGAAGGAAGCGAAAGCGATTGGGAGCTTTTTCCACTTTCCTCCCATCTTAAAAATATCATGCTCGTGATGCAGGCTGAGAATCACTGTACCAGCCCCGAGGAATAGCAGTGCCTTGAAAAACGCATGGGTCATCAGATGAAAGATTGCTGCGGACCAGGCTCCAACTCCCAGCCCAAGGAACATATAACCGATCTGACTGATAGTTGAATAAGCCAGTATGCGTTTAATGTCATGCTGTGTTAAGGCGGTAAAGCCAGCCATTAATAGTGTTATCAATCCAATCACTGCAACTAGCATCTGCACCGAAGGTGCCAACTCAAACAAAATATGGGTACGGGCAACCAGATAAACACCGGCGGTTACCATGGTTGCTGCATGAATGAGTGCACTGATTGGGGTGGGTCCTGCCATTGCATCAGGCAGCCAGGTTTGCAGAGGTAATTGGGCAGATTTGCCTACGGCTCCACCAAGCAGCAACAAGGCCGCTGCCACTGCCAGGCCAGAGCCGGTAACCCACTGTTCCTCGGCATTGACCAATATTTCCTGGATATTCAGCGTTCCAAATTGGGAGAACAACAGGAACAAGCCGATGGCCATGGCCGTGTCACCTACGCGGGTAACCACGAATGCCTTGCGCGCTGCGTGGCCGTTTTCCGGGTTGGTATACCAGAATCCAATCAACAGGTAGCTGCATAGACCCACCCCCTCCCAACCGAGATAGAGCAGGACTAAATTGTCGGCCAGCACCAACATCAGCATCGCGGCAATAAACAGATTCATGTAAGAGAAGAAGCGCGCATAGCCGGGGTCATCCACCATGAATCCAGTTGAATACAGATGGATCAAAAATCCCACGCCGGTGATGATTAGCATCATTACCAGTGCCAGACCGTCTAAGTAAAAGGTAAATCCGGGCGTGAAATCGCCCACTGCCATCCAGGTCCAAACATGGCGCACCGCAAATTCTTCGCCTGATCCGAGAAACTGCACCGCAATAATCGCTGCAAGCATGAAGGAAAGACCAACTGATCCAGCCCCAATCCAGGCGCTGGCTTTTTTCGGCATATTACCACCCGTCAACACCAGGCTCAGAAAGCCCAGCAGCGGGAAAGTCGGTAATAGCCAGATAAAATCAATCACAATCTACATGTCCTTAACTAATGTCTTTAACCCTTCATTTCACTTAACACACTGATATCGACAGTCTGATGGCGGCGATACATTTGTATGATCAATCCCAGTCCAATTGCCACTTCCGCTGCAGCCAGCGTCAGTATTACCAGGAACATGACCTGCCCTTCGGCATGCCCCCAACGCGAAGAAGCCACAATAAAAGCCAGTCCAGTGGCGTTGAGCATAACTTCCAGTGACATCAACACGAAAATTACATTGCGCCGGGTCAACACACCGATCAGACCTAGAGAAAAGAGTATGCTGGCGAGTATTAAGCCGTGTTCTATTGGAATGGTTTGCATAGTTTTCTCTTATTTTTTTGCCAGGTGATAGGCACTGACCAGACCTGCAAGCAATAAAATAGAAGCCAGCTCTACCGCCAGGACATAGGGGCCAAATAACAAGGTACTGACTTCCATCACACCCACTTCAACCGGCACAAGATCATATTCATAATCCCCGAGCACGTTCAGTAACTGGGCTAGCAGGATGGCCGCCATAATACCCGGCGCAACCCAGCCACTGCTCTTCATCCAGCTGCGCTCCTGATCAGTACTTATTTTTCCCAGGTTCAGCATCATGATAACGAACAGGAACAGCACCATGATTGCCCCGGCATACACTATCGCCTCAAGCATTGCAGCAAACGGCGCACCTAACACATAAAAGATGACAGCAACGGCAAGCAGGGAGAGAATAAGATAGATCAGTGCGTGGACAATATTGCTTTGCAATATCACACAGAGTGTTGAGATCACCGCAACAATCGCTGCAATGTAGAATAGTATGATCATGGCAGTAAGCTCCTTACATCTACCGGAGGCGCTTCATTCAGGCCTTCGCCCTTATCCTTGCCGTGAATTTTCATACCGGATACGCGATAAAAATTATAGTCGTGGTATTTTCCCGTGCCGTTGATCAGCAGGTTCTCTTTTTCCCACACCATGTCTTGCCGCTCATACTCAGCCATTTCAAAATCCGGCGTTAGCTGAATCGCATTGGTGGGACAAGCTTCTTCGCAGAAACCGCACATAATGCAACGGGAAAAATTAATGCGGAAGAATTCCGGACACCAGCGACCCGCGTCATCCTCGGCCTTTTGCAGGGCAATGCAATCAACCGGACAAGCCACTGCACACAAATTACAGGCTACGCAGCGCTCTTCTCCATCCGGGTCCCGGCTCAGAATGATTCTTCCACGCCAGCGTGAGAACATATGTGGCTGTTCATCTGGGTATTCAACCGTATCGGCTTTAGCGAAAGTATGCAGAAATACTTTCCAGAGCGTAACTACCTGACTGATCAAGGTGTCTTTAATCAGCGTTAACATTATTTTCTCCCGCAACTCTATTCATTTATTGCGAACTCAAAATTATAAAAGCGGTAACCAGTAAATTTATCAGCGATAAAGGCAACAGAAACAACCACCCGTAAGACATTAACTGGTCATAGCGCGGACGTGGTATCGCCGCGCGCAGCAAGATAAAGAAACAAATAAAAACGAAGGCCTTGGCTGCAAACCAGATTACCGGCGGCAGGAATCCCGGCCCCATCCAACCACCGAAGAACAATACCGTGATAAGCGAGGACACCAGGACCAGGCCAAGGTATTCGCCCACAAAAAACATGCCAAATTTCATTCCCGAGTATTCGGTGTGATAACCAGCAACAATTTCCTGATCGGCCTCAGGTATATCGAATGGCAGGCGATGACTTTCCGCGACACCGGCAATCAGAAAAATAACAAATCCGACAAACTGTGGAATAACATACCAGCCATCAGCCTGGGCTAACACGATTTCGCGTAGATCAAAACTCCCCGTCAGTGCGACAACACCCAGCATGGAAATACCCATAAAAACTTCATAGCTCACCATTTGAGCTGCAGCGCGAAGACTGCCAAGCAAGGCATATTTATTATCCGAGGACAGGCCGCCTAACATGACGCTATAGGCACCCAGGGATGCCATCGCCAGTACGAAGAGCACACCTACATTGGAATCAGCTATGCCAACTCCCGGCGCAAAAGGAATTACACCGAAACTCAACAAAATCACTGTCATGATGATCGCTGGAGCCAGTACGAAGACGAATCTGTCTGAAAAAGGTGGCACCCAATCTTCTTTGTTAAAAATTTTTACCATGTCGGCAACCACCTGCATCAAGCCGAACCATCCGACTCTGTTCGGGCCCAGGCGGTCCTGCCAGAGGCTCAGCAAGCGCCGTTCAACCCAGATCAGCATCGCTGCAACACCAATTACTACAGCTAAAATTGCACCGATATTTAGAATTGAGCCTACTTCAAAGGTCATCTTCTAACCGCCCTCTTCATACAGGTCACTTACGATCAATCCAGCCAATGCGTTACTCTCGCCGGTCTGGTTTGACTTGCTTAATTTAACGGCAGCACCCAGATCGTATTTGTTGACTTCACTATCACCACAATACACTGCTACGGTGCCGCTCTTCATTCTTGAGCGGATACAGACTGCCAGTTCAGCGCTCAGCGTCTTATTATCCAGTTTGAGCATGTCACCCTGTTTAAGATTTAACTTTTTCGCATCCTCAGGAGATAGGGCCCCGTAAGCAGCGGTCATTCTCTGTTGGATATTATTTGATTGCGCGCTTAGCTCATCACTGCCAAATATTTGCCATGCGGGAATGACGTAAAAACTACGAGCATTTTTTTTCTGTGCTTTTTCTACCGCGAAGAACTCACCTGCCCCGGCTTTTTTGGCTTTTCTGGCAAGCAGATGAATTCCCGGATTGCCCTGTTTTAACTCGCCATTTATTTCCCGTTGAAACTTGGCAATGGACTGGTTGGAGTTCCACTGGGGTGCCCAGGAAGAAGCGAGAACGGTGGCGTCCCGCAGCGGTGAAACCCCCTCCATGGAGAAGGCCATTACAGACTCTTCATCCGTTGGCTGTTTTGGTTCGTGTACATTCAGGTTCGCCTTCATGGCGGTGCGCCCACTGTAGCGATGGGATTGACGCGGCACCTTTACGCCCTCGGCAGAGATCGCCAGATGGGGCAGCAAATCTTTTAACCCAGCCAGGGATTTGGCAGATTCAGCACAGGCGTTCAAGACGCCTTCAACAGATTGCTCTTTGCCCACACTTAGCCAGCGCCAGGCGGGTTTGGCTTCAGAATGGCAGCGCTGTACCTGAAAGCTGAGTTGTGCGCGCCCCTCGTAATTGACGTAAGTCGCTTCGTGCTCAGAAAAAGCCATGCTTGGTAGGATAAGGGTTGCTTGTTTACAGGTTGCGCTACTCAGCTGGTCCAGTACAACTACCGAACTGGCTATTTTTAGAGACGCTTTCACCTGCTCTGTTGCGGTACGCCGGAACAAATCGTTCTCAAGAATTACGGCATTTTTTGCACTGCCATCTTTTAACTTTTTAAGGGCTGCGCCGAGACTATTTTTTGCTTTGCCCAGCATACCCAGACCGATTGAATTCACTTCCGGCACCAGCACGACCAGGTCGATTGCCTCCGTGCCTTTACGGGTTTGTTGCAATGCCCTTGCTACATTTGCCGCCGCTTTAACCAGGGCCGAATTTTCATTGGCCGTACCGGTGATCACGAGTGGCCTTTTCGCCCCAAGCAATTGCGCGGAAATCTTCACAACCAGCTTTTCCTCTTCATCTGTCAATTTATTGCCTGCTGGTGCCTTGGCAGAAATTTTGCTGGCAATAGCATTCCCCACATTGGCCAGGTTAGCCAGGGAGTCGATGTGACTGTCGCTGGCAATATCATCAAGACGTGTGGCATAGCCACTCAGGATACTCAATGGGCTCTTATCCTGTTGAGCCAGTTCCCGGACAGCTGCATCCTGCCACTCAGGAATCCGCGCGTTCAGTGCTAACTCTTTCGCCTCGTTGCGCACCGCCTGGCGTAGCGCCAATGCCATTCGAGGGGCAACGTTAGTCACGTCTTCACCAAGTATCAAGACCGCATCGGCTGCTTCGACTTCCCGAATACTGGGGCAGCGGAAAGATGCATCCTGCAGTAGCTCTAGCGCTAGACCGACTAGCTCACCCTCAGCATCGGAATAACCAGTATAAAAATTCTCTTCTCCAACGAAACAGCGCAGCGCAAAATTAGACTCGTTACTGGCGCGAGGCGAACCGATCCCGATCACGCCTTCCTGTTGCATCAACGACAGCCTTTCTGCAACTTTGGCGTCGGCTATCGGTTTATGTATTCCATTATCATTAGTATAGCTAGCAGCGATTCTCTCTGGAGAGTTGACATGATCGTAAGCAAACCGACCCCGGTCGCAAAGAAAATAACCGTTCACCTCGCTATTATAGCGGTTAGTGATTCGGCGTAACTGGCCATAGCGTGCCCCTGGTGCTGTATTACAACCGACAGCGCAGTTCACACAGACCGATGGCGCCGTTTGTAAATCCCACTTGCGAGAATAATGTGCGCTGAAGGTCTGATCGGTGAACACGCCAGTCGGACAGACCTCCACCAGGTTGCCACTAAACTCACTTTCCAGAACGCCATCTCGATGGCGACCAAAATAGGTATGGTGATGTGAGGCCTNCGCCGCTAGATCGGTGCCACCGGCGTAGTCCTTGTAATACCTGACACAGCGATAGCAGGTAATACAGCGATTCATTTCGTGATTGATAAAGGGACCTAAATCCTGATTGCGATGAGTGACCTTTTTCTTGTCATAACGCCGATAGGTGTGCCCGGACATCAATGTCATATCCTGCAGATGACATTCACCGCCTTCCTCACAGACCGGACAGTCGTGCGGGTGGCTAGTCATCAATCCTTCAATTACGCTGGCGCGAAATGCCCTGGCCTGTTCGTCTTCAATAGAGATGATGGCACCGTCGGTTGCCGGTGCCATGCAGGCCATGACCAGCATGCCATTTTTATCATCCGCATCGCGGTATTGTTTGACTGCACACTGGCGGCACGCGCCTACCGAACCAAGACAGGGATGCCAACAAAAATAAGGCAAATCAAGGCCCTGCGACAGGCATTCCTGCAGCAGATTGTTATCGGGATTCGCTTCGTATGTCTTCCCGTCAATAACAATTTTGGCCATCAAATCTCTCCAAACCACCTGAATACGGTAACTCACACGCCTTTGTATGAGCACCGCTGGTCTTTAATATGCCGCTCAAAATCTTCTTTGAAATGTTTTAATCCACTACCCAGCGGAGCCGCCGCTCCTGGCGCCAGGGCACAAAAAGTGCGACCTGGCCCTAAGTAATCTACATGATCGTGCAGTATGGCGAGGTCTTTTTCAGTCCCGCGGCCATCTTCGAATTCACTTAAAATCGTATTCACCCAGGGCAGTCCTTCTCTGCAAGGTGTACACCAGCCACAGGACTCATGGGCGAAAAACTTAATGAGGTTTCCCACCATACCTACAGGACAGGTCTTATCATCCAATATGATCATGGTCCCGGTCCCCAGCCGACTCCCTGCTTTACCGATGGCATCATAATCCAGCGCCAGGTCCAGATGCTCGGGTAACAAAAAGTCCGTTGAACCGCCCCCCGGTAGGAAACCTTTCAGTTCCAGTCCATCACGCATACCACCGGCAAGTCCTTCCAGTAGTTCACGTACCGGTGTACCCATAGGTAATTCCCAGCAGCCTGGATTCTTTACCTTGCCACTGACTCCGNAAAGTTTGGTTCCATGATCTGCCCCTTTGGTTAAACCGTGATACCAGTCGACCCCATAGGAAATAATCCCAGGCAAATTGCAGATAGTTTCGACATTGTTGACGATGGTCGGCTTGCCCCAGAGTCCACTCACCTGGGGAAAAGGGGGTTTGGCACGGGGATTGGCACGCTTGCCTTCCAGCGCGTTCAGCAGGGCAGTCTCCTCACCGCAAATATAACGCCCGGCACTGGTGTGCAATATAATATCCAGATCGAAACCGCTGTTGAGAATATTTTTCCCGAGATAACCTTTCTCATAGGCCTCCCCGATTGCTTTTTTCAGGGCCAGTTCTGAAACAATGTATTCACCGCGCAGGAATATATACGCAACACTGGCCTGAATCGTGTATGCCGCTATGAACATCCCCTCTATTAACAGATGTGGATCTCCTTCCATCAACAAGCGATCCTTGAATGTTCCCGGTTCCATCTCATCTGCATTTACCACCAGGTATTTCTGCGCTGGCGCCTTATCCCCCATGGGGACGAAGCTCCACTTGAGCCCGGTGGGAAAACCGGCCCCACCGCGGCCTTTCAATCCTGAATCCTTGACCTGTTCCAGCACATCATCCGCGCCTAGCTTTTTGGNGATTTGCGTTACGCTTTGGTAACCACCCGCTGCCTCATAGCCCGCGATGTCCAACCGCCCACGTGACATATNGATGTTCTTTGTTAAAGGATTACTAACCACTTCAGTTACCAGTTACCGCTCATTTATTTCTGTATTGGAGAATAATCTCGTTAATCTTCTCGGGCGTAAGATTGCGATGCAGATCCGGTCCCACCATCATCACCGGCGCTCGGTCGCAGTCTCCCAGGCAAGGCACTGGAATCAGTGTAAAGTCGCTATCCTTGCTGGTTTCCCCGTAGTCAATTGCCAACGCCTCACTAATATGCTTTTTAATATCATCGCAGCCCATGATCCAGCAACTGACACTATCGCAAAAAAGTATGACATTCTTACCAACGGGTTTGCGGTAAACCAGATTGAAAAACGTCGCCACACCTTCCAGATCACTCACAGACAGATCCAGATAGCTGGCTATTGCCAGCATGCTCTCGTCCGATACCCAGCCCTGATGCTTCTGCACAATTTTCAGCGCCTCCAACCCAACCGCCTGTTTATCCGGATACAGCGTCATCTCATGCTCGATTTCGCTGATTTCCTCGGCCGTCAGTTTACGCGCCTGCGGTGCGTTGCTGGCGATGACGTTGTCAGTATTTTTTTGCTTCTGCTTTGTCATCGATCCACATCCGCCATGACAAAATCAATACCGGCAACAATGGCAACCAGGTCCGGCATCATAAAACCGCGACTCATTTTCGGAATCATTTGCAGGTGTGCAAAGGTAGGCGTTCTGATTCGGGTGCGGTAAGAAGTCGTGCTGCCATCGCTTACCAGGTAATAACTATTGACTCCCTTGGTCGCTTCGATTGCGACAGTGACCTCATTCGGTGGAATCACTGGCCCCCAACTGACACTCAGAAAATGATTGATCAGCGTCTCGATATCCTGCTGGCTTCTTTCTTTACGCGGTGGCGTGGTCAGCGGGTGGTCAGATTTGTAATGGCCCGAGGGCATATTATCCAGGCATTGTTTTATGATGCGCAGGCTCTGTCTAATCTCTTCAACGCGTACGGCACAGCGGTCGTAGACATCACCATTGATGGCTATCGGCACATCAAAATCGAAATTTTCATAGCCACTGTAGGGACGTTCTTTGCGGTAATCCCATTCAAACCCGGCCGCTCGCAATCCCGATCCGGTTAGTGCCCAGTCAAAGGCTTCTTCTTTAGTATAGACACCAATGCCCTGGGTTCGGCGCTTGAGAATGCCATTGTTCATTACCATCTTGTCGTATTCGTCCATGCGGGGGGGCATAAAATCCAGTATGTCTGCTACCCGTTTCTCCCAGCCATTTGGCAGATCCTGCGCTACACCACCGATGCGGAACCAGCCCGGGTGCATGCGCGCACCGCAGATAGATTCGATGATATTGAAGATTCTTTCGCGCTCGATAAACATGTAGAAAATCGGTGAAAGTTGCCCCACATCCTGGGCAAACGTGCCGTAAAACAACAGGTGACTGCAGATGCGAAACATTTCCGAGAGCATGACGCGGATAACCTTGGCCCGCTCAGGCACCTCGATGCCAGCCATCTGCTCCACTGCCATGACATAGGGCAGGTTATTCACTACCCCGCCCAGGTAATCGATTCGGTCGGTGTAGGGAATGAAGCTATGCCAGGTCTGTCGCTCGCCCATTTTTTCTGCACCGCGGTGGTGATAACCAATATCCGGCACGGCATCGACAATAACCTCACCGTCCAGTTGCAGGGCAATGCGAAACGCACCGTGCACGCTGGGGTGGTTAGGTCCCATGTTGAGAAACATAAATTCTGAACTTTCAGATTGCCGCTGCATGCCCCAGTCATCAGGATTGAACTTCAATGCCTCCTGTTCATAATCGCCTTTCTCATCCGACAGGGAGAAAGGCTCCATTTCAGTGGCTCTGGCCGGGTGCTCCTTGCGCAGCGGATGCCCCTCCCAGGTAGGCGGCAGCAGGATGCGATACAGGTGGGGATGCCCATCGAAGCGAATGCCGAACATATCCCAGGTTTCACGCTCATACCAGTTGGCACTGGGCCACAACTCAATAACCGAGGGCAGGATCAGGTCAGCATCCTGCAGCGGCACCTTAACCCGGGCATCACAATTGCTGCTGAATGACATCAGGTGATAAACCACTGTGAATTCACTGGCCGGCTGTCCCTCCCGGTGCACTCTCAGGCGCTCATCAATGGCCGTGATATCAAACAACATCTCGAAATGGGGCGCCGATTTCTCCTTCAGATAGCGCAGCATGTCCTTGAGGTGCTGCCGCTCTACCCACAGGGTAGGAATGCCGTCGCAGGTGGCTTGTTCGGCAAGCAGGCGATCGCCAAATTCCTCGCGGATTTTGCTCATAAAGGGAGAGTTGTTGCTGGACTCCCGGACTATATTTTCAGCGCTTTGCATATTTTATAATGTACTTTAATTAAATCGCATATTTATTTGATATTATTAAATTAAATCTCATCTGGAGATCTTAATTCTGTGGCAGCTATACGCTCCGCTTGCCTGACTTCTCTCTGTACTGGCTTGGCGTTTTTCTCAATAATGCCCTGGTCGTTAATCAGCCAGCTCAGGGGCCGCCTTTCCCTGCCAATTTGCTCCTGTAAGAGCATCAATCCCTGTAGCAGTGCCTCCGGGCGTGGCGGACAGCCAGACACGTAGACATCCACAGGAAGGAATTTATCGACCCCCTGCACCACTGAGTAGCTATCGTACATACCACCGGAATTTGCGCAGGAGCCCATGGAAACCACCCATTTGGGCTCGAGGAGCTGATCGTGAAGCAGCTTTACCACAGGCGCCATTTTTCTGAATACCGTACCCGCTATAACGATCATATCTGCCTGCCGAGGGGTGCCCCTGATCACCTCTGCCCCGAATCTCGCCAGGTCATGACGAGAAGTAAATGCTGTCGCCATCTCCACATAGCAACATGACAGGCCAAAATTGAACGGCCATATCGAGTTTTTTCTTCCCCAGGCCACCATATCTTCCAGGCTTGTCATCACCACGTTTCTGCGGAAGAAATCATCGAAGCTACCCTCACCCGGCCTTGGCGCCTTGGCTTTATCTGCTGATTCAAGCTGCCAGTTCATAATTTGAATTCCTTCTTGTTCACCACACCACCCGGGCCCTTGAGAGAATCGAGCTCACGTCTCTGGGTTGAGGTACGCCAGTCCAACGCACCAATTCGCCACAGATAAAACAGCGCTGCGATCAGAATAAAAATAAACACGGATACTTCTATAAAACCCGCCCAGCCGGTTTCCCGCACGGCAACCGCCCAGGCAAACAGGAAAACCACTTCGAGATCGAAGATAATGAAGAAAATGGCGGTGAGATAAAATCGAACAGAGACCCGAAACTGGGCACTACCAAAAGAGATGATTCCGGATTCGAACGGCTTGTCTTTATCGTGGCTGGCAGGCCGCTGACCCAAAAAATAGGACAGCCCTATCATGATGCCGACTATCAATACCACTAAGACAGAATAAAACAAAAATGGAATTATCGCGTCCATCAAATTGTTTATGTAGTCCAAAAGTTTAACTCCGAATCCAGGATACTAATTAATTTTGGGCCAGCACTACAAAGCAACACTATCCAAAGCGTGAACTGAGGAGTTAAATATTTACCAATGGAGGTTGATGTCCGAGGCCGCTACGCGTGTTAACGCAAGCTATAAAACGAGAAGCAGGTCCAGCTGCGCGATCGACTAGCTGATCGTCCACAGTGGCAGCAAATACCCCGTTACTCCCCATAGAGCCAATCCATTCTTTAAATCAAGCCCATTATTCCGGCACTGCGATAAGTTGAACTACGAATCAACGTGCCTCCACATGTTACCAAGCTCAAGAACACGACTCTTTTGTTGTAAATTTTAAAATCTTGTTGGAGTCAAATCTCACAAATTTTCAGCCTAAAATAGCGCTTGGAAATTTACACTTATAGGCAGCCGATAGCAAGCTTTTTCCCCGAAAACAGGGGTATTCAAGGTGCTTGCATAGTTCCTTGAGCCTTCGCTTCAGCCTGCTATTACAGGATGTGGCAATGGAAGCTAGCGCCACTGCAATCAGCCCTCGTCCAAGAACGCAGAAAATGATTCAGTAAAGTATTCTGCGAACTCCTCACTCTCACTGCGGTAGATTAAATAGACAGCCTGATTTTCTCGTTCCGCCAGCGCTTTTGCCGCATCGAAGCCCATCACCATGAAGGCTGTAGCGAGGGCATCGGCACGTGCCACTGATTCATCAATCACATAGACAGCAGCAAGATTATGCGTTACCGGTCTACCAGTGCGCGGGTCAATTTCATGGGAATACCTTACTCCATCCTGCTCGAAATAGTTCCGGTAATCCCCGGAGCCGGCAACCGCAATTTCTTCGCCATTGGTATAGAAAATCTCATAGATCTGGGGAGCAGTATCGACTGGTTTTTCTATGGCAGGTACCCAGCTCGCTCCATCTGCTTTCAATCCTCTGATTTTCAACTCGCCGCCAACTTCCAGGAAGTAGTCAGTGATTTGCAGGGAATCAAAATAATCTGCCAGCACATCAACCGCGTAGCCCTTCGCAATGCCGCTGAGATCGACAAAAACATCTGCCGTTCTGGTGATCTGGGATTGGGATTGATCGATGATCAGATGCTCGTGTCCGATCTGGCTCAGCAACAAGTCGATTTCATCCTGTGAGGGCGCTGCAGGATTGAGTTGTTGTGCGCCCGGCCCAAAGCCCCACAGACTCACCAGGGAACCGACGGTCACATCGAAAGCTCCTCCGGAAAGAGAATNGATATCATCTGCTAACAGCATCACTTCGATCAGTTCGGGTGCAACCGGAACCGGAGTGCCGATTTCNGATCGATTCAGTCGCGATAACTCAGACTGGCCGGCATAGGTTGAAAACAACTCCAGGTCCAGCCGTCGCAAGATCTGTGCAACCTCTGCAGCTAGCTCTCGCTGGGTGAATTGCGCTGGCAGTTCAGTCAGTTGCAGATCATATATGGTGCCCATGGTAAGCCCGGGCAGGTGATAAATGCCGTCATCGTCACCGGGGAAAAGAAAAAAGAAACCAAACAGAACCAACAGGAAGGTAACTGAGAAACTGTGCTGTCGAAGGATTTCTCTCATGAGATCTCAGTAGAAACAGTCCAGTCAAGTGGGTTTTTCCGCAACCAGCCTGGTGGACCTAGGAAGCCTCCCCAGCACTACTCGTTGGGTGGATACTGCTTATAGCTAATACCTGCCATTTTATAGACCATTCGGCCTACCTGACAGCAATACCCGAATTCATTGTCGTACCACAGATAAAGTACGCAGTTCTTGCCATCGACTATGGTCGCGTTGGAATCAACCACGCAGGCCTCCCGGTTGCCAACGAAGTCACTGGATACTGCATCTGGCGACTGGGTGTAACTGATTTGGTTTTGCAAGGAGGAGTGCAGCGCGATGTCCCGTAAAAACTCATTTAGCTGCTCGGTTGTGGTCTCCGTTTCAAGTGTCAGATTCATGATAGCCATGGAAACGTTTGGGACTGGCACTCGTATGGCATTTCCCGTCAGTTTTCCAGTCAGTTCAGGTACCACCTTGACTACCGCCTGTGCCGCTCCCGTTTCGGTGAGCACCATGTTTAACACCGCGCTTCTACCCCGTCGGCTACGCTTGTGGTAGTTATCTATCAGGTTCTGGTCATTGGTGTAAGCATGAACCGTTTCCACATGGCCATGGACGATGCCAAATTCATCATTCACTACTTTCAGAACTGGTGCAATGGCATTAGTGGTACAGGAAGCTGCTGAGATAATTTTGTCATCCGGGGCGATTTCATCGTCATTGATGCCAAAAACGATATTCTTTAACTCACCTTTACCGGGCGCGGTGAGAATAACCTTGGCGGCCCCTTTTGATTTAAGATGCCGTGAGAGCCCTTCTTCATCTCTCCACTTTCCTGTGTTATCGATAATCAGCGCATCATTAATCCCGTATCCAGTATAGTCAATCTCTTCTGGCCCGTTGGCGTAGATGACCTTCAACACATTGCCATTGGCAATCAGGGAATTATTTTCCTTATCTATACGAAGTGTGCCCTGAAAGGCCCCATGTACAGAATCCGCGGTGAACAGACTGGCGCGTTTTTCCAAATCACCTTCCCTGCCTGGACGAACCACGATTGCCCTTAATCGCATCACCTCACCTGTGCTGGTTCGCTCTATAAGCAACCTGGCCATCAGTCGACCTATTCGGCCAAAGCCGTAAAGCACTACATCCTGGGGTTTATCTATTGGGCTTTCATTACCCCCATCGAGGTAAGCCAGCTCCGCTTTGAGGAAGCTGTTCACATCCTGAACCGCATCACCTCCTGCCTCCTGCTGCGCCATAAAGCGAACAGTGAGTTTACCGAGATCGATTGAGGCATGCCGTAAATCCAGCTTGGCCAGGGCCATGAGTACCGGATGCGTTTCAAATTCCGACATCTCATTGCGCTCTACCTGACGCACGAAGCGATNGGATTTCATGATAAAAGTTACAGAGCGGTTGTGCAGCGGCCGCCCATAGATAAATATCCCAACGTTTCTCTGGCTAAACAAGCGGCCAATTAGCGGAATCATTTCCTGGACCAACGCTTCACGTTGTTTCCAGTCACCAAAGTAGTCATCTAAGCTAGGTCGGGGGATCACACAAACACCTTTAATCTATGCCGAATTTAAAAAGGCGGGTATTATCGTGCGAAAGGGTGGCTTGTGCAACAAAAGGGTCGGGCTAATCTAAATAAGATTTCACCCACGTTCATTTCTGCCCAATTTATGGATTTACGATACAATCCCACATCATTCAGTTCAACTCCGCACTCCTGTAGCAGCACCATGGCCGACATATTCTCACCCCCTATTCCCACAGATACCGGAGCCGATTGCCAATGGAGTAATGTGCCCGGGTGCGCAAGAAGCATTGCCATCAGTTCGGCCGCCTCCAGAGCGAGCGGCCCGCTACTTCTGGTTTGTGAAAATAATGAGTCGATGGAGCAACTCAAGCGAGAGCTTAACTATTTTTGCTCACCAGATGAGACAAAAGTCCTGAGCCTGCCAGACTGGGAAACCTTACCTTATGATAATTTCTCGCCACATCAGGACATTATCTCTGATCGACTGAGCACGCTTTACCACCTGCCAGATCTGACGAAAGGCATTTTAGTCGTTTCCATAGCCAGCCTGATGCACAGGCTAGCCCCCAGGAAGTTCATCGGCGGCAATACCCTGATGCTGGAAATTGGCCAGGAATTTGACATCAACCAGATGCGCAGCAAGCTGCTGAGTGCCGGTTATCAGAATGTAGACTCGGTGTATGAACACGGTGAATTTTCAGTCCGCGGTTCGATCATGGATATTTTCCCCATGGGAAGTCGCTATCCCTTCCGTGTCGATCTGTTCGGTGATGAAATTGAAACCCTGCGAACTTTTATGCCGGAAACCCAGCGCTCTATAGAGCAGGTCAAGCAGATCAGAGTATTGCCAGGCCGGGAATACCCATTGACACCAGCCGGCGTAACCAGCTTCCGGGCAAAATTTCAGGATCGGTTCGATGTCGACTTCAGGCAATGCCCGATTTATCAGGATGTCAGCCAGAACATCAGCTCCCCCGGACTCGAATACTATCTTGCGCTGTTCTTCGATGAACTGGATTGCCTGTTCGATTTCCTGCCAGAAACCACCCTGGTATGCCAGGTTGGTAATTTAAAGAGTGCCGGCGACCGATTCTGGGACGATATTAATGCCAGGTATGAAGACCGGCAGATTGATCGCTATCGGCCGATTCTTAATCCGGTGGAAATATTTCTCAGCACCGAGCAGGTGTTTTCCGGATTAAAAAAATACCCGAAGATTAGCTTTTCTGACTCCTCTAGCGCTGCTGATCTTCAGGCTGAATCCTTACCGGATCTGAGCAGCAACCCACGCTTAAGCAAACCCTTCTCTGCGGTGTCGGGCTTTGTGCAAAACCATCCCGATCACCGTGTTTTGTTTTGTGCAGAATCAGCGGGTCGAAGAGAAACCCTGCTGGAGATACTGCGTAACATCGGGATATATCCCGAACCTACGGAACACTGGCAGAGTTTTTTAAACAGCAAAGACAAATACAATATTACAGTCGCCCCCCTCGATCAAAGTCTGTGGCTCAGTACCAGCAATCTGACTCTGATTACCGAAGCGCAGTTCTTCGGCAACCGCATCGCCCAGCGCAGGCGACGTGGAAAATATCAGAGCAACACCGACTTCATTATCAAGAGTTTGACCGAACTGCACCTGAACGATGCCATTGTTCATGTCGATCATGGCATAGGTAGGTACCGCGGACTGGAAACCATCATAACCGATGAGCAGGCAACCGAATTTTTAACGCTGGAATATGCCAGCGAGGCAAAACTCTATGTGCCTGTTGCCTCTCTCCATCTGGTCAGTCGCTATAGCGGTGCCGATGCCGACCTCGTTCCACTAAACCATCTCGGCACCGACCACTGGCAACGTACCAAGCGCAAGGCCGCAGAAAAAATCTATGATGTAGCTGCCGAATTACTGGATATCTATGCCCGGCGGCAGGCAAAATCTGGCCACGCCTATAACTGCTCTGCAATTGACTACGAAAACTTTGTCGCCGGCTTTCCGTTCGAAGAAACGGCCGATCAGGAAAATGCCATTGCCGCGGTGATTCAAGATATGGAGTCTGACCAGAGCATGGACCGACTGGTATGTGGCGATGTCGGCTTCGGCAAGACCGAAGTCGCTATGCGAGCTGCTTTCATTGCCGTGCAAAACAACAAGCAAGTCGCTCTGCTGGTGCCTACAACGCTGCTTGCCCAGCAGCACTTCGAGAGTTTCAAGGACCGTTTCGCCGACTGGCCAATCGAAGTGGATGTTATTTCCCGTTTCAAGTCCAGCGTGGAGCAGGAGCAGACCTTGAAAAACGTGGTAAGTGGCAAGGTGGACATACTGATCGGCACCCACAAATTATTCCATGCAAAAATTGACTACAGCAATCTCGGCCTGCTTATCATCGATGAAGAGCATCGGTTTGGCGTGAGACAAAAAGAGAAGCTTAAAGCACTCAAGACTAACGTAGATATTCTGACCCTGACCGCCACTCCTATACCCCGCACCCTCAATATGGCCCTGTCCGGAATAAGAGACCTGTCCCTCATCGTGACCGCGCCTGCACGCCGACTCTCGGTTAAAACATTTATCCGCGAGCAGCAAAACAGCCTGATCAGGGAGGCGGTGTCGAGAGAGCTGCTACGCGGTGGCCAGGTGTTTTATTTACATAATGAAGTCAAATCCATCGAGCGCGCAGCAGAACATCTCAGAGAAATTATTCCTCAGGCTAGAGTCTGCATCGCCCATAGCCAGCTACCGGAGCGTGAACTGGAAAAGGTCATGGCGGATTTCTATCACAAGCGCTACAACATATTGGTCTGCAGCACGATTATCGAAACCGGCATCGACATCCCCAGTGCCAATACCATTATTATTCACCGGGCTGATAAATTCGGCCTGGCCCAGTTACACCAGTTGCGCGGTCGCGTGGGCCGTTCCCACCATCAGGCCTATGCCTACTTGTTATTACCAGATGGTGGTCATTTGCGCACCGATGCCAGGAAACGTATCGAGGCTATTCAGGCGGCAAGCACTCTGGGCGCTGGATTCACCCTAGCCAGCCACGACCTGGAAATTCGTGGAGCGGGCGAGTTTCTCGGTGATGAGCAGAGCGGACATATGCAGAAAATCGGCTTTTCCCTGTATACCGAGATGCTGGAGGAAGCAGTAGCGGCCATCAAGGCTGGCCGCATACTAAATCTGGACCGACAGCTGGATAGGACTATCGAGATAAATCTTAGAATTCCGGCGCTTATTCCGGATGATTACCTGCCCGATGTGCATACCAGACTTATCATGTACAAACGCATATCGGTCGCAGGCGATGATGATGAGCTGTTGGAGTTGCGGGTCGAGATGATCGATAGGTTCGGTTTATTACCCGAGCCTCTCAAGCTGCTATTTCGTGTCACCCAGCTTAGACTGAAGGCCCAGCAATACGGGATAAAGAAGGTGGATGCCAATATAAATACTGGCCGAATCGAGTTTACAAACAATACTGATGTTGATCCCCTATCCATTGTCCAGGTGCTGCAAGATAACCCACAACAATTTAAACTCGGTAGTGCCAATCAACTACAATTTACCCATGGTCATGCCGATGCTAATGAAAAGCTTGATTTCATCAATGGTGTACTGGAACGCCTGAGACTTACTGCCCGGGAAGCGGCCTGAATTCACATGCTGGTACTACTATTTTCACAATCACTATGACATCAACAAATATAAAGCATTTTATACTGGCTGCGACTCTGATTAGTTTCGCCGCTACTGCGGCCAATTCAGCCTATGCCGCCGAAAGCAGTCGCTGGTTTCAAATTGAAGTCAGCATCTTCAGTAATGAGTCGCAAATTGACAGGAACGAAGAAGATTGGCGTGCCGGCGAACTTGATCTGGCGTTCCCCGCACCGATGCGGCGCCTCAACCTGCTGGACGGTCTATTGCTGCTTAAGTCCTTCAGTGAGAGTACCGCCTTGAATGATGCCAATCCCCTGGAGCCGGTTACCATCGATCTACCGGTACTCACGCCGGCACAGGAGCAATTGCTGGCAACGGGTCCTCAGCCTCTGGGGGAAACAGGCAACTTCCGTTTTTATGACTTTGAGCGTGATCCCTATGTGCAATTACCTACCTCACAAAGTGACTTTCAGGGTACTAATCGCGCCTTGGAACGAACATCCGCGAACCGCCTGCTCTACCATGGCTTGTGGCGACAGCCGGTGCTGGGTGAAGACGATGCTACCTCGCTGCTGGTAGAAGGTGGCCTGGATTACAATGGCAGGCATGAGTTGGGGGGAAGCATTACGATTCGCTTTAACGACAATGCCGACCGCGTAGTGATCGATGCAAATCTCTGGCTGACAGAATTTATCGCCGTAGAGCGCGACAATTTTGACTGGCAACTACCCGGGCTACCAGAACAGCTGGCAGCGGATAATTCGACAGTCCAAGCCTCCCCTACCGGACCGGTTTATTTCATTAATCGAATTTATCAAATGCGGCAAAGCCGGGACATGCGTAGCAATGAATTCCATTATCTGGATCACCCTGCGCTCGGACTGGTTGTCATTGTGCGACCTTACGATCTGCCCCCTAGGCCACCACCCAGACCACAACGCTAATCTGTGCCGCATTAAGCGGTCTGAGATAGATCCCTGATTATTTGATCCAGCAGGGAGTTAATGAAGGACATGCCCGAACTCAATACCTGATGAATATCCGCTAAAGTTATGGGCTGGGCTGATAAGCCAGCTGCCCAGTTCACCGACAGGGCGATACTGGCATAGGCAATACCGAGCTCCCGGGCCAGTGCCGCCTCCGGCATCCCGGTCATCCCCACCATGTCACAGCCATCACGCATTAATCGACTAACCTCGGCCGCAGTTTCCAGGCGCGGGCCCTGCATGCAGCCATAGACGCCGCCATCCAGTATTATTTTTGCCGATGCCTGGGAGGCATTGACTGAATTGACGCTGCGCAGAATCGTGGCCCTTAGCGTCGGATCGTAGGGGTGAGTAAAATCGATGTGTTTCACTTCTTCCAGATCACCCTCGAAAAAGGTATGGTCGCGCGACCAGGTATAGTCGATTATCTGGTCTGGCACTGACAGCGCTCCGGGCTCCAGTTCGGCATTTATACCGCCAACCGCGTTGGCGGCGATGATTTTACTAACACCCAGCTCTTGCAAAGCCCAGATATTGGCCCGATAGTTAATCTGGTGGGGAGGTACTTCATGGTCCTTGCCATGCCGGGGCAGGAATATGACATCCAACTCATGGTGCCGGAATCGCTCCAGTTCTACCGCATCATCGGAGTACGGTGTTGCGATGATTTCACGCCGCGCTGACCCCAGAATATCCAGGCTGGCCAGTCCTGTTCCACCGATTATTGCGAGCATTTATAGTCACCTCGTTGCTGGATTTCACCCATGGATGCTGATAGGAAGACGACCAGGCAGGCTAAATCCTGAAGAAACATAAACCAGCGCTGCTGGTATAGCAAATACTGGAGCGCAACAGAAAGGAACAAGGGCGAAAAGCAACATCGCCGGGGGGCTTGAACACCCCTGGCGACAATTTCAGTATCTAGGCTAGCCAATAAAGACTTGGCGAAGATTGTTTTTATTCAATAGCCAGTAGATTATTAGCCAATTTCCCAAAATTGCCAGTCATTGAGTCGATTGGGTGATAAAAATGGTATACGCATCACAAAAAGCCCGCTTTTCCAGTTGCAATAGCTACCGATACAGCCTCTATCGGGCCTGGCCATCAACCGCAGTGCACAGCCTACTCACCCGCTGTATCTGAAGTCGAACTTAACACCCAAATCCTATCGCCCCGAGCAGCAAGATTCGATTTGGGCAGCTAAAGCCTTATAATCCTCCGGTCACTTCATCCAAAAACTGTTCAAACGCGCAAAATATGAGCATTGCCTACAAAATCAGCAAATTTCTGTGGCAACAGCCATGGTTCAGCCCCCGGTGGGGTAGAGTGCTATATAAGAAGATTTGTGCCGAAGGTCCTGCACCATCCGTTCCGTTTAGCACTGATTTTTTCGGTTTGACCTACCACGGCAACCTCAACAACAGTATCGAGTTCAGTATCTTCTACTACGGTGCTTTCGAGAAACCACTACTCTATTTTTTACGCGACACCCTGAAAAATCTGCCGAATAAGGATTTGGTGTTCTGCGATATCGGAGCGAATATCGGTCAGCATTCCTTATTTATGAGCAAACACGTGAGTAAAGTGCACGCATTTGAGCCGTTCCAGCAAGTGAGCGGCAGCCTGCGCAAACACATAGAGCTGAATAAGATCAGTAATATTCAAATTCACAATGTTGGACTGAGCAACAAAAATGAACAGAAAACGTTCTTCGCTCCAACGGGCAGAAACCAGGGTATTGGCTCTTTCGATGCAGCCACGGTAGCAAAGGGTAACGAAGCCATTGGGCAACTAGCCCTGATCAGGGGAGATGACTATTTCAAGCAGCAGCAAATAAGTAATATTGCGCTGGTAAAAATTGATGTCGAGGGCTTTGAGAAACCGGCGCTGGCGGGTTTGCAGCAAACTCTGACAGAAAATCGACCGATAGTGGTCTTCGAAATTACCTATGGCGAAGAACTCTCTTTTACCAATTTGGAGGAAATCCAGCAGCATCTGCCTGCCGATTACGAGCTGTTCACATTTAATACGCGCAAAGTGGATGGCTCCAAGGCCAGACGCAGAGGCTTAAAAGCAAAGAAAAGCGGAACCTACAGCTTGATTCCCTTCCAGTTCAAACTGACCAAGGGCCAGGACGATATCGTCGCCTGTCCCGCTGAATTAGGGGAGTTTCTGCCTCATAGCAAACCCTAATGAGGTTTTTCGCAGGCGAAAAAAAGGCCTAGCACTAAGAAATCAATCCTAATCTAAGCCATGTAAGCATCTTTCTATTTATGTTGTCGTTCTTACCTAAGGTTTCTTTAATATATTCTTGTTTTTATTAAATTTGTTTACTCACATCTTAGATTCAGTAACAGGCGTAACTGATGAAAATACGAGGCTAATGATAGGTAGTTGATGCGTGTATCGGGGATTGGGGAGGGGGTTTTGTTTTTCCGTGACTAGCGCCAGGGATGAAGCGCGGGACGGGCCAGGGATGGCCCAACGGAGCGGAGAAACAGAACCCCCTCCCCAATCCCCTGTCGAATTCACTGTTCTTCTTGAACTACAAGTCCTGTTGCTTTCGCAAGAAAAATCAAGGTAGACAGAGTTATCTGTCTTTATGATTATTTTTTGATTAAGTGTAGAAGTCAGGGGCTGTTGGCTTTCTATTGGTTATGCCACTGACACAGATAAGAACTCAAGCGAGCTTGCGTCCTTAGCGTTCGGCACCCGACTAAAACGGCCTGATCTGTACATTACGAAAACGGATGGTACCGCGCCCCCACTGCAACGCGATGGGACCGCTGGCAAACAGCGAATCCTGCACATCAACGGTAGTTACTCCGTTCAAAACCACCACAAGATGCGAACCCTGCAGCGTTATATTATAAATATTCCATTTGCCCCCGGCCTTGGGCAGGGGTTCGGATACAGGCGCAATGTGCACAATGCCGCCAGTGCCAAAGCTTGGATCGGGTCGCTGATCAAAGATATTCGCCTCGTAACAGTTACGGTCATTGATGTTATCCGGTTCCTGACAACGTAAAAAAATTCCACTATTGGCATCATCACTGGCCCAGAATTCGATCCGCAGATTAAAATCGCTATAGGCCTCCTTCGTCACCAGAAAGGCCGCTCCACCAGTACTCGCAGTAGCCTGAACCACCCCTTCCACCGCACTCCAGTTACCCTCCCCAACCTGGTTGAAGTTATCAATGCCATCGGGACCGTCTATCAGAGTAATCATGGCTTCGACGCCATAGACAGCCGCTGAACTCAATCCAATCAGTAAGCTGGCGAGCGCAATCAAGCTTGTTGCACGTTGCTTCATTTTTGTGACCTCCTGAGAAACAAAATGTAAATTACCTTGCAGGATTATTGCACCAATGTTGCCGCCTGCCCGGATAATTGGTGTTTTTTTCGAGTTGCAGTTTTTCAGCGGGTGGCCGAACTCTCCAGTGCAATTGCCGAAGTCAGGTACCAATTGCGGGCATTGGCACTGATCTGTTGTGCCCCCAATGCTCTGAGAGCACCCGCCTTGACCAGCATGGCATCACGGTTATCTTCGTTGGTCAGGAGAATATAATCTGCCAGTTCAGCTGCCCATTGGTACTCCTGATCAGACAGGGCCTGCTGCGCCGTTGCCAAAACCGGCTCTTCTCCACCCATCATCGCAAGGAGACGCTGAGCCCGATCCCTATTGGAGAGCGGAAACAGATTAGTGGCATTGCCGTCAAACCAGCCCAGGTGAAAAGAATAGATTACGCGCACTGCCCACGGTACGGTGCCATAAAACTCCAATAGATAGGGATTGTCCGCCAGCTCTGGCGGCAGTTTTACGATCTCAACCAGTTCATCAGGGCGCAAGCCACGATTCATTCCGGCGACGGTCTGCTCATACACCGACTTCACCCCGTCGTGGTAGGCCGTTAGTGCGTTATTCACATTATCAGCACCCGATATTGGTCTGGTGTGGCTGGGAAGCAGATGGACTGGTTCTTCAGCAATCATTTTAGCCAGGCTCTCATACCAGTGATCCGCCCGACGCAGTGGCACACCGCGAATCGCGACGATATTGGGAAATGCTCGATAGAAATTATCGCCGGGCATTAAAGCTCTGTGCTCTGGCAGCCACACGTAGAGCTGATCGTCGGTTTCACCAGGTGCATAGACCAGTTCCACCTCGATTCCAGCCGCCTCAAATGCCATGCGCTCTCCAGCAAAGGTCTGTGTCGGTGCGATATATCCGCTACCCACTCCACCGCCGGAAAAAACCAGCTTAGGTCCAATGCCAGCATTTAATCTTTGTTCATCAGTGAGTCTTATGCCGAATTGATCGGCTCCGCCACGACCGGCTCGGCCGACGCTGGTTGGCAGGTTTTCTCGCAGGGCTTTTTCGTGTGAGTAAATTTCAGGCTCATCACTACCGGCAAAAACACTGGCACCGCCCACGTGATCGGGGTGGCTGTGCGTATAGACTATTGCCCTGACAGGTTTATTGGAGATTTGGTCGAATTCGGCCTTGATTTCTTCCGCGGCGCCAATACTTTCAGTCGTATCCACGATGATCAAGCCGTCATCGCCCTCTATCATAATTACGTTGGCCAGGGCGTAACCCACGGCAACATGAATTGCCTCGCTTACCTGGATGATTTCCTTTCTGAATTCATCGGAATGGGCACGCAGCTGACTTAAATTAGTGGAGTCCTGTGCTGAGGAAATCGATAATCCACACAATAACAGGAGCGTACAGCCGAGCGCTCTGGCAAGGCTTNAAATTTGCTTCGGGTACATAGGGAAACCTCTTGCTCAATGCAACCAGAGCCAGGGCCCAGCAATTATCGCTGAGGGCACTGACTCGGAATTTCTCAGTCTATCTTTACCATCCCAACCCGGTTGGAACTGCTCTGATGGATCAGCAAATTCCCCTCTTCAGTGGGCCAGACATTTCGCACGATCCCTACCCCTGAGGGGATAGCCCAACTCTGAAAAGACTCGGTACGCGGATTGAATCGCACGAGGGCATCGGGACGCATGCCGGATTCGTTGTACCATACAACGTCATCTATGACCGCGATGGCATAGGGGTGTGAAGAAGGTCCGCTGGGGGAATCCCATTGTGTGATGTTTCCGGTGGCCGGGTCGAGTCTGCCAATTTTTCCCATGGTGGAATTAACAAACCAGACAATACCCTGGCTGTCCAGATCGAGACGCCGCACGCGGGTTCGGGTATCAGGCACATCATAGTACTTCACTGCCATGGTATCCGGGTTAAGCGCGCCAATCTTATTGGTGCCGTTATAGGCAACCCACAAGGTGCCGTCGGGGCCCACCTTGATACCATAAGGGCGAGGCTCTGTATTAATTTCATCTATATCGCCCGTATTGGGATTCAAGCGTCCCAGCATGCCGGCGCCCTGCGCGGTGAAATAAAGATTACCGTTGGGATGAAAAGCCGCCGAGTGGGGGTCCCTCGCTTCGGTCTTGAACTCTTTAACCATACCCGTGCCCGGGTCGAGCCGGCCGATCGTGGCGTTGCTGTTGCCCGTATACCAGATATTACCTTCATCGTCCGGCACGATAGTATGAGGTCGTGAAGTGGGTGGCAGGTGGAACTCTTCCATCACGCCCGTCTCCGGGTCGAGTCTGCCAGTAAGGCTAGCCCACATCCCGGTCCACCAGATTAAACCATCTGGTGCTTCGATCGGGTCTCGCACTCGCTGACCCAGCGTAGGAGCTGTCCATTCGATAATTTCGATCTCCACATCCCCTGCGATGAGATTGGGGCGGCGGGATGTGTCTTCCGGGAAATGTTCGGCCAGGTAGGTCGCGACCGTATTGGCCTGGGAATCTGGCATTTCCACCATGGTGGCAATCAGGTCGCGCCACTCACTTGCCGTACTAAAACCAGCCGCACGGACAATCGTCGCTGTGCTGTGGCAACTCGAACACATGTTTTCCACCAGCATCTTGCCCGGGCCTTCGGGTAGTGACACCTGCCCTGGTCGCTGGGCCAGCAGGGAATTTGAAAAAACCAGACCCAAACACAGGCCGACGATGCCTGACAGTTGTTTAATCATTTTTGATCGCTCCGTTTTAATAATTGTTAGCAGATCCCAAGGTAGACAAAGGTCTGCTTTGCCCAATGATAAATGTGGATCTCCGGGCAATAAACTGACCTTGTCTACGTTCTTATTATTGCAATTATTCTTTAGGTGTCCCGTCTCCGTTCATGCCCATGGATTCGTAGCGTCTCCAGCCGGCCAGAATACCAGGCAGACCATGGTTGCCCTCGTGGCAGGCATACTCATACAGTGGATCCTCGATGCGGCGCATGGGCAGTTTGGCCGACCAGGACACATCCCAGGACAATGGATCTTCTACTGTGAAATCGTAATCCAGCGTATTTTCATTTATCCGGGTGAATCGCTCCTCCACTTTCAGACTCTGAGAGGCTCCTCTCCAACCATACCAGTAGTAATAATTTTGTGTGTTTATTACCAGCGTGTCGCCCTCCCAGTGAGCGATCGAGTCACCCTCCCACTTATGCTGATGGGTGCGATGCTCGTCATCGAAACGGATGACCCGCGCATGGTGAATCATTTCGCTGACGATAACGACGTGATCTTTGGTCTGGATAAGCTGCATATTATTATTGTAGGAGCCAGATACCATGGGTGGTCCGGTGCGCGCATTCAAGATGCAGCGATCATTCAACGTGCGTCCTTCAGGACCTTCACTAAGCCTCCTCATCTCACCGACCTTGGCGGCCCGTTCGCGCCCTGCCGCATTTAGCGGAGGGATTCTGCCATTGGGCGGATCATAGACCAGTGAAGTTCGGCGATCGGCAACCGTTTCAATACCACGCTCATACCAGAATTCGTTGTAGGAAATAACACCGGGTGGATAGTTAGCACCGCCCACCGAATCGATAATCAGGTCGCGATTCTGGCGCGTGTTTTCATACTTCTGCCACTCGATAGCCTCTTCCTCGGTCA
>PBTO01000037.1 GCA_002726595.1 Gammaproteobacteria bacterium
CTTCACCCATGGAGCCGAAGCCGCCCATGCCGGAGCCGCGCTCTGAGTCGTGTGGACCAACGTAATACAAGACTTCACCGGTCCTGGCATTACCAACGCGCAAACCCTTTCTCCAGCCCGGGTTGTAATTGGGACCGGACTCAGAGTCGATGGCATAAAGCATATCGTTCTGGTCGATGAACAGACCGCTGATGCGGCTAAATTGATACCAGGTATCTATATGGTCACCATCCTGAGTAAAGATTTGAATACGGCGATTACCACGGTCGGCTACAAACAGACGACCCTGTGAATCCATGGCCAGTGAATGCGGTGAGCGAAACTGCCCGTCTCCGTAACCCCATTCGCCGAAGCTCTTGATGAAAGAGCCATCGTGGGCAAAGATGGAGATGCGGCTCTTGGAATCGGGGCCGGGTTCATCCTGAAATTGGGCGCCGTGGGTTTCAGCGACATAGATGTTGCCGTTGGGTGCGACAAACACGTCGTTTGGATCGGTGAAATGAGTAGGTGGATCGCCGATTTCACCTCCGGTCCCCAGCGTCATCAACAGTTCACCCTGAGGACTGAATTTCAGCACAACATGGCCCTTGCCTGCGGCACCCGGGTTCGCTTCCAGCTCTCTGGCATTGGCTGCACGCGAGTCAACCACCCAGACATTACCTTCACTGTCCACATCCATGCCATGCGGCCAGATAATCAAACCACCGCCAAAACTTTCTACTACGTTTCCATTTGGATCCAGCTTGACGATCGGATCAACGTCCGATGTTGCACAGGAATTTGTGCCACAGCGGTCACCTGCCCAGACGTGGATACCATCAATATCGATATTGACCGCACTCACCGAGCCCCAGGAACGGCCATCGGGCAGCGTGCCAAAATTGCGTTGGGTTTCGTAGGGGTTGGGTAGATTGTTTACCGGCTCCACGTTGAGCTGTTCTGGCGGGCCCGCCTGGCCACGTTGCGCAGAAGCCGTAACAGGTATAGCAGCCAATACGGCGCAAGCCATAGTTGAATATAATAAAGAGCGAGCACCTGCATTCAGGAAGCCTTTTTGGTTGTAGTTCATCGTACACCTCAAGTTACTGGATAATTTAGTTGAGCAAAGAGGGAGAAAAGATGGACTCTCAAGGGGGTAAAGTCAAGCCATGGGGGGCCTGGTCACTGTATGAAGAGATTCTTTCAGTACCCGAGCTACTGATCGAATATTGCCACGAATTTTCGAATTATTACCACTGAACTAAATTATGGTAGGATTGGCTTACCGGCTGGTAAAAGACCCATGATGAATGATTCAGATAGTGAAAAAAGCAAGGGTATTGAACAGCTTATCGTTGATCCGGCGGATATTGCCAAGATTCTCAGCACTGCAAAAGAACATGTCTGGAAACTGAAATTCTGCCTTGTCAATGAGTTGCTTGTATCACCCTTCGCCACAGAAATCCTGCAATTCGATCAAGAGCAGGGAATCCTTACTGTGGGCGCCGAAGTCAACACACTTTGGTCCCAGCCAGAAAGTGTTTTAAGGTTTACTGCCCAGGATGGTGGACTCAGCATTCAGTTTGATGCTTCGCTGCTACCTCTGAGCGGAAATCCAATGGCCATAAAATATGCTAGTGAGCGTAAATTAGTTGCACCCAGCGAAATAATCTATCGACAAATGCGCAAAGCCATGCGGGTTAACTTTGCGGACCAGGATAATATCTCTGTGATGCTATTTACCGATCAGGGTAAACCTGTGAAGGGTAGTGTAGAGTATATGTCTATTTCTGGAGTGAAAGCACGTTTCCCGGGTTACTTAATAGAACAGTTTGAAGAGTCGAGAGTGATAGCAGATTGTGGTTTCATGCTGCCAGATGGAACTACTCTCAATGCCCGGGTCGAAGTGCTCGGAACAATTTATGATTTTGAAAAAGATGCCAGCCTGGTTCGGTGTCGATTTATAGAAATGGACAGGAACGTGGACTTGAAGATCAAAGAGCTTATTGACGAGGCGCTGGCATCAGCATCCACTCGATCTGTAATAGGACTCTAGTACCTCGACCAGGGTTAAGTTTCGGGTGCAGCGAGTCTCTCAGCGTTTAGATGCAAGGCGCTTTCGCGTCGTCGTAGCCTGCGCTCCATCAAGCGAAAGCAACGCAGCAGGTGAACTCTGCACTCCAAAATTATCCCTGGTCGAGGTACTGGTTCTCACTGTGGTTACGGGCCATAAGGGCCAGTTCCACCGGTAATAAGGAAGCAGTTTGGAAGACACTACACCCATTCTTGTCGGTGTCGGGCAATATACCGAAAAAGCCGTTGCACCTGAATTTGCCCATCCACCGATGGGGATTGCAGCCGAAGCGGCAAAAGCGGCTCTGGCTGACACTGGATCAGGCAATGACCTGGCACCTTTGATCGATACCGTGGCTGTCGTGCGCATCTTTCCCGATTCTCATAACCGGCCCCGTGGACCTAATCCTTTTGGTCGTGCGGAAAATCCTCCCAGAGCCGTTGCCAGACGGATTGGTGCCAATCCAGTGCATGCCATTTATGGCAACGTGGGAGGCAATACGCCGCAGAAGCTAATCAATGAAATGGCGGAGAGAATAACCGCAGGAGATGTGGCAATAGCGCTGATCGCCGGTTCAGAAGCGATTAAGACAGCGCAGCAGGCCATGCGGGAAGGGATAGACTTGGACTGGCAGGAAGAGGATGAGGGCAGTCAGGAGGACAGAGGCATGGGAGAGAAACTATCCACTGCCCATGAGTTTGCCCATGGTATAGGTATACCTATTCAGACCTACCCGCTATTTGAAAACGGAATTCGGGGCAGGAAAGGCAGTTCGATCGAGCAGCATCTACAGGCTATGGGTTCCTTGTTTGCGCCTTTTACCGAGATAGCTGCCAATAACCCATTTGCTTCTTACGGTACAAAGCGCAGCGCAGAAGAACTGGCCACGGTCAACACAGAAAACCGCTTTATTTGCCTTCCCTATCCCAAATGGATGAATGCTATGGACAGGGTGAATCAGGGTGCGGCAGTTATTATGACATCGGTTGGAAAAGCGAAAGAATTGGAAATTGATCCGGCAAAATGGGTATTTCTTCATGGCTGCGCTGAAGCAAATGAAAAAATCATGGTGACTGAGAGAATTAACTTCCACTCCTCACCTGCGATTCGACTCAATAGTAGCAAGGCCTTCGAGATGGCAGGCAAGACGATTAACGATATGGACTATATAGATCTCTATTCCTGCTTTCCATCGGCAGTGGAGATAGCGTGTGATGAACTCGATCTTGGTTATGACGACCCGAGAGGTCTCACGGTTACCGGTGGGCTGCCATTTTTTGGTGGCCCGGGAAATAATTATTCTCTGCACGGGATTGCAACAATGGTGCCTGAATTACGAGCAAAGCCAGGTAGCTTCGGTTTGCTTACTGCCAACGGTGGTTATTTAACCAAGCATGCAACAGGTATCTATTCCACAGTTGCCACCGAAGGAAAATGGGTTCGGGAAAACCCGGCTGCTTATCAAAAGGAAATTGATGCCATGGAGAGTCCGGCATTTACCGAATCCCCAAATGGGGAAGCCAGCGTGGAAACCTATACTGTCTGTTTTGGCAGAGGCGGTCCGGAAAGGGGTATTCTTATTGGCAGGTTAAAAGATAGCTCAGTGAGATTTGTTGCCAATACACCAGCAGATTCGGCAACTCTTAACGACCTGATAGAGAACGAAGGCCTGAACAGATCGGGCATTGTGCACAGCGAAGATGGTATGAATACGTTTGTGCCGGCCAGAGTCGGTTGATTGCCGAACTACGATGCCAGTGAGCCAGGTTTGTGATGAAGACAGATTTCAGCAGGAGTAACCATTGGATTTTTCAGACAAGAAAATTCTCGTTACCGGTGGTAGTCGGGGAATAGGCCGGGCAATTGCAACCGGGTTTTCTCAAAAAGGTGCCAGGTTAGCTATTAACTATCTGACTAATAGTGAGGGTGCCGAATTAACACATGCAAAATTAACAGGTGAAGGTCATATTGCAATTCAGGGGGACGTGGCGAAAGCGATCGAGGTGGAGCAGCTGGTTAAAAAGGCTATTGCCGCTCTTGGCGGATTGGACATTGTTGTCAATAACGCTGGTATCGGGATTTATCATCCAATTCCAGCTACCGGATATGAAGCTTGGCAGTTGGCCTGGCAGCAGACCATAAACGCCAATCTTTTCGGCCCTGCCAATATCTGTTTCTGTGCTGCCAGCTATATGAAAGACCACGGCGGCGGTCGTATTATCAATATCAGCTCTCGCGGCGCATTCCGGGGCGAGCCCACAAAACCTGCATACGGAGCCAGTAAAGCCGGGCTCAATTCGCTCACTCAATCGCTGGCAGTGGCACTAGCACCACATAAAATCTATGTCGGAGCCGTCGCGCCGGGTTTTGTAGATACGGAACTGGCCGCTGATCGATTAAATTCACCAGAGGGTGAAGCGATACGAGCCCAAAGTCCGTTCAATCGGGTGGCAACCCCGGAAGAAGTGGCACACGCGGTGTACTTTCTCGCCTCAGAAGGTGCTGAATTCAGTACTGGAACGATTATTGATGTAAATGGCGCATCCTACCTACGCACCTAGGTAGATTGCTCCACCACAGGGCTTGTTTATGCCTTTTGATTTTGGTGGAAGCAACCGGTGTAAGGATAAGATATTCCAATTCAACCACTTGGCGATTAGACTGGGTCACCAATAGTGACAAAGTGCACGTGCGGCATATACACAAGTTATGTGCATCGATCAATAATCATGCAAACGGGAAGAATTGCCTTTATACATTTTTAAAATATGAACCTTTCTAATAAACTAATCATTGAGATAGTAAGTGTTTGAGGATTATCACTAGTTATGTCCATGCAAATGCACAATCCGCCTCACCCAGGCGAGATCCTGAGAGAACTCTGTTTAGATGCTTTGGACTTGAGCGTTACTGATGCTGCGCAGGCGCTCGGGGTAAGTCGAAAGACACTTTCCTCGATATTGAATGGCCGCTCCGGTATTAGTCCAGAAATGGCAATACGACTGTCGAAGGCTTTCGACACTACTCCTGAGAGCTGGCTTAATCAGCAACAGCAATACGATCTGTGGCAAGCTATGCAGTCTAAAAAAGAAATAAAAGTAAAGAGGCTACGTGCTGCATAACAAACAAATTAAAAAGGAATAAGAATGCACGGTCAGTTTTGTAAATTGCCTTCGGCGGTTTTTTCATAAACCTGCCGGTACATGCAGTTCCTATTATTAGAGGCGTTTTGCTCCTTGTAATATCAACATCCAGCCGCAGGCATAATTTGGGGTCAGCATAAGAATATGAGTTGGGAAGCGATCGGAGCAATGGGTGAGGTGATTGGCGCAATAGAAGATAATTTCGGATGAGGGATAACGACTTCTCATGAAAGAATGGACCAGTCCCGGGAAATGGCTCATGGGCATTTTTGCCTCATCTATTGTAGCACTGATCATATATAGTGCTGGAATCCCGGGATCTTTTACCCTCGGAGATATTGAAATCCCCATAGAAGCACGAAGCCCGGCAAACAATTCATCCAGCCAATCGGAGCAAGCGGCAGAGCGCATTATCTTCAATGGGGAGCCACCGTACTTAAGCGAACTTTCCATATTAGACAATAATCTTTATCTCAAGCATGACGGCAACGCTTTCCTTCTCGGAGGTGATGGCTTATCTCTAATTCGCTATAGCGCGTGGACTCGTTCAGGTGGTGAGGCGGCTATCCAAAACCGGGAAGATTACATCGAATTTGCAATGTCAGAGCAACCCTATATTGAGTTCTCATACAAAGACAAATTCTATTCAGTTGAAGTACTTAGCCGACTCTATTCTTACCGGTTGGTACTTAGAGAATTGCCTGAATCAACGATTGAACTCAATAGAAGGTTTGGAGTCCAACTATGACTAGAATTGCACGGGTCAGAGCCTGAGATATCCATTTCTACTGTTGGTGCCATACGGTTAGGACGCAAGCTTGGAACAGGGGGTTGTTTTTTCGTTCCGTTGGGCCAGGGACAGGTTTTTGCTCCTGCAAAACCTGCATACCGTACATCCATGTACATAACGGCCCATAGGAACGGAAAAAAAGTAGCCCCTCTCCAAGCCCCGATGCACGCATCAACTACCTACGTTTGTCATGCCCAAGCCCGTCAAACACACCAACGCATAGCCGATGAGCTTTAAATTTTCATGGGAATACAGCTTCGAAGGTGCTATAAAAAGCGACCTCTTATCATCGGCTGTAGATTATGAAAACCAGTACCAGTTTCAGCATTATCCTGGTGATACTCGTTGCGGTGACTAGTCTGAGCAATGCCCAGGATCGGGTTCCCGTTCCGGCACCCATACCGGCCGGTCTGGAGACCGTGGAATTTTTCAGCCCGGCTGTTGATCGCAACATGAAGTTCGACATCGTACTACCGGAGGCTTATTACTCCAGCGAAGACCGCTATCCTGTGATCTACCTGCTACATGGCTTTATGCAGAATTACACAGTCTGGGGGCGAAACCTGGCCGGTGCTTACTATGCCCGTAACCTGAATGATGTGATTCTGGTATTACCAGATGGAGGTAATAGCTGGTTTGTTAACTATGCCAGCAGTGAAGATGAGCAGAAAAATAACTGGGAGGATCACATTATTGAGGACGTGATCGCGTATGTAGACAGTAATTTCAGAACCACAGCGAAAAGGGAAGGCAGGGCAATTTCCGGTCTTTCTATGGGTGGCTATGGTGCGTTCATGCTGGGATTGCGGCATCCTGAGAAGTTTATATCGATAGGCAGTACCAGTGGCGCTCTGAGTCACGCCCGCACAGCAAAGGCGGCAGTAGAGCAGGGAATAGCGCGCAGTCCACGATCCAGGTCGTCAGAACAGCAGGCGCGTCTGGATGAGGCCGATGCGTTTATTTCTGCCATCATCGATATTCCAGGTTTCAGTACACAGGCTGAAAGAACGCCAAGGGGAATTGACTTCGAAACCCCGGAACAGGCCGCAGCATACGATCCATTCACTATTATCTACGATGTACCAAAGAGCCAGTTGCCACACATATACATCGATTCGGGGACCGAAGATGGTCTGATTAGCGAAGCCCGTGAGTTCGCCCAATTGCTGATGGTTAACAATGTCCCTTTCGATTATATGCAATCAAGAGGTCGACACAATGCAGAATACTGGCGTCGCTCGATAGGCCATATGATGACGATCCAGCATGAGGTCATGCAACGGGCGTTGGGTAATCGCCCCTAGACTTCTATATGGGAGGGGAAGAATCTGGATCGGTGGGCATGCGGGAGTCCACCAGAGCCATTAATGTGCTGGATTTAAACTCGCGGTGATAGAGCACATACACCGTTACTGCGCAGGCGAACGCGAACAAATACCCGTTAATGAACCAGGTTAAAGCCGCGAGGGCGAAGTAATAAGCCCGCAGCCCATAGTTATAACTGTGAGCCGCCCGGTCCAGTACTTTTGCCATGGCTTTGGGATTGCGCTGATCAGTTACTGCTCGGTAGTCTTTCGCCTCCTTGTAGTATTTCACGGAGTGAAAGGATGAGCCGAACAGGATGAAACAGAAACCGTACTGGCGAATTGCCCAGGTGAAGGTAAAGAAACCATAGGTAAAGATCAGGATGAGGAGCAACAATTTAAGTTGAATCACTTCCACTGAGACTACTGCTACAAAAGACAGACTGGAAATATTCATGAATATTTCACTGGCTGTGCTAAGAACTGTAACCAGGCTAGCCAGTATCAGTAGCGAGGTAGAGGCGAAAAAAGATACTTGTTTCTCCAGACTCGCCAATAGCTCGGCATCTACTTCACTTATGCCATTGTCGCAGAGTTTCTGCACCCACTCTTTGCGAAAGCTGTAGAGTACGCTGGATAAACTATTGGTCTTCTTCGCCGCCTGCCGGGCGAATACGGCATACCCCACCCAACAGGTGAGGAACCAGAAAAAACACAGTAAATCCAACGTACTTAATTCCATGGCGCGCAGCTTACTTTCCGTTAATCAGAAAATCAATAAAAGAAACAGTTCGCGGTCGGCTGTGAGGACAGCGTTGCAGATGGCAAGACTGTTCTAAGGGCCTGGGTAAAACCTGAGGCTGCTGGTAATTGTGACAGTCGACGAAATTTATGACAGTCTGGCTTATTCGGCGGTCGTCCGCCTTTAGTGAGTTTTTTGCATGCCGCAAACGGATCAGGATCAATCTGCAGCCAGGGAAGAGAATGCAACGCCATTGGTTACGGTGAAAAATGCCATCTGTCGGATCGGCCGCAATAAGACTTTAAAAGTTGAGCAATTTGAGCTGGCCAAAGGTCAGCACTGGTGCATTTTTGGCGGTAATGGTGCGGGCAAATCGGTGTTGGCCAGGCTTATCGCCGGTAACAGAGTGGAATCAGCTAACTACGTAAGTTATCGGGATGGGTTCGATCCAAAGCTGGATATTTTTATTGTCTCATTTGAAGAACAGCAGCGACTCTGGCAGCGGGACAATCGTCTGGATATAAGTGAATTCAGCGCAGCCGCTCAGGACCAGGGCACGCTGGTAACTGAATTGATCGAATCTGCACGTCGGGAAGAGGAGCAGGATCGGGCCGAATTGGGGGCTCTGGTAGACCAGATGGATCTGGCTGCGGTGATTAATAAGGGGATTCGTTTTCTTTCCTCCGGCCAGGTGCGAAAGGTGTTGCTGGCCAGAGCGATATACGCGAAATCCGACGACAGCCCCAAGTTGTTAATTCTGGATGAACCCCTGGAAAGTATCGATTGGCATTCGCAAGAGCGAATTGCCACGGCACTACAGCAATGGATGAACGAAAATAACAGCACGCTGTTACTGTGCCGCAGAAAGCAGGATATATTGCCAGCGGTGAATCACCTGGCAGTTATGGAAGATTTGCGACTTATCGAACAGGGTTCACTTGAAAAGGTTGCCAGTTCCCCAGGTTTTCACCGTCTAACAAAAACGGCAGTTCATCAGAGCAGCCGATTACCTTTCGCTGTCGATGGCCACAAGACACTCGATGAGGAAAGCCTGGCTGTGCTGATTGAGCTTTGTGATGTTACCGCCAGCTATCAGGATCAATTGGTGTTCAGCAACATCAATTGGGTGATGCAGGCACATCACCATGTGTTGGTTGAGGGACCCAACGGCTGCGGCAAGTCTACGTTGCTAAGTCTGATCGACGGAGATAATCATAAGGCTTACGGCCAGCAAGTCACACTGTTCGGCAGAAAAAAAGGCAGTGGTGAGACGGTGTGGGATGTCAAAGCTCATTTCGGCATTGTTTCAAATGAACTGCACAATAAATACATCAGGGGCTGGAAGGTGCTGGATGTAGTGGTGTCGGGATTCTTCGATTCGGTGGGGCTCTATGATGACAGCGGTGCAACTGAGTCAGGCGCAGCGCTGAACTGGCTGGCTGCGATGGGTGTGGAGCAATTGGGAAAGCATTATTATCACGAGATATCATTCGGGCAGCAGCGCTTGGTGCTACTGGCACGCGCTATGGTAAAACACCCTGCGGTACTTATACTGGATGAACCCTGCGTAGGATTGGATGATACTCACCGGCAGATGATATTGCAGACTCTGGATGCAATTGCCGGGCAGACGGACACCAGGCTTATTTATGTCTCTCACGTCGAGGAAGAAAAACCCGAGTGTATTAATCAGCACATCAAGTTTATTCCATCGGCCAAGGGGGGATACACGATACAGGTCGTTAACCTGTAAGTTCCCGGAACTCACCTCAGTACACATATAGCCAAGAGATTGGAATTCCAGACGCTTATCCGCGAATGTAATTTTGCAGATTATCGATGGTAGATTGCTGCTCGTTAATTATACCCTTGACCAGGTCACCAATGGAAAGCACACCGACAACCTGATCGTTATCCACAATGGGCAGGTGACGAATGTTGTGCTGGGTCATAACGGCAAGTGAGGCCTCAATGCTCAGGTTAGACGGCACGGATATCACATCGCTACTCATGATTTCATTAACCAGAGTGTCCTTCGAGGCACGACCTTGCAGGATTACCTCACGGGCGTAGTCGCGCTCGGAGATGATTCCCTTCAATGCATCGCCCTCCATTACCAGCAAAGCACCAGCACGCCTGTCAGCCATTTCCTTAATGGCTTCGAATACAGTCGCATCCGGTGTGACTGACCAGATTTCATCTAACTCTTTATTACGTAATATCTGTTTTACTGTGTGCATGGTTTACTCCTCAGACAAAACTTGGAGTGACAACGATTAGTCAATCCGCGACAGCGCAATATTGGCATAGCCAACGTTATTGCTGTAAAAACCGGGGCTGTCGTTTACAAACAGGGTTAACTTGCCATCACAACTTGCGACAAAGTTATAACTTGTGCTTTGCTCATCAAAGCTTAAATCGGATACTCCTTTCAGACTGGCGTCCCTGCAATTGGGTTGATACAACATCAGTTCAAACCAGCGGTGGCCACGCGAGCGTTTAACGTACTTGACAAATTCGTAGCGCATTTTAGAGTCAGCAAAACCTCTTTCGTCCAGCGGCAATTCGTCTTCATTGGTGTCGATAGAACTGTCGATCCAATTGCTGAGAATAGCCATGTTGAGCCTGTAACTACCACCGGATTGTAACGCAATGCCAGTATCGAAATTGGCAATATTGGTGAAGAAGTGGAGGTTCACTTCCTCGCCCTGTGTCAGAGTCGAGCCGGGGTCCTGAGGTAACAGGGGCATGAAGATCGTAGCCCTGCAGGCGGGTAGTAACAACAGTGCTGCCAGTGCAAGTTGCCGGGCTCCAGTGTTACAAATCGATTTTAACTGCATAGATATCACCACCGTTAATAAAACTAAAAATACCAGAATAATTATCGATAGGCCATTTCAGCCCGGGCACAGTTTTCAGCCACCATCAAATATCTGGTGACTGTTTCTGTTCCCACCACGTATGGGTGNGGATCACCCGCCCGGCGATTCGCCAGCAAGGGGATTTTTTCACGGCTGCCATCGAACACTAGGTGATTGGCGATCAGTACATCCACGCCGCGGTTCTGTACAATATTTCGCATGCGCACTGATGAATCGATGTAGAGTTGAACCTGCTCGGTTGGTGTGCGCGGCCAGATTGCAGTGCCACCCCAGGACGCAGCAATGTGCTCAATCCCATTATCTCTCACAGTGACGATGCTGGAGAACGTGCCCGTAGTGTGACCCGGTGTCTGATACAGCGTGATGGTGGTATTGCCCATCTCAAACGTCATGCCATCGGTTGCAACAATGTCTCTTCGGGGCACAGGATTGCGACGGTCACGTTCCACCAGATCCCAATCTTCTGCCCCCATGATGATGCGCGCATTGAATTCGTCCTGCAGATATTTGGCACCGCCATGATGATCGCCGTGACCGTGGCTGATGAAAACATACTCAATGTCTGCCGGATCAAAACCCAGTTTCTTTAAGCCATCGACGATGGCATCACCTGTGGCATAGTTGTAAACCGTGTCGAGTAACATGATGCCGTCCTCTGTTACAACGGCCCACGAACTGTGATTATCGGTACCGACGAAATAGAGCTCATCGAATACCTTGACCGGTTCCCGGTACCACTCGTCAATCGGCGGGATTACCCGTGCTGGCGGTGTAGCCGTTGCGCTCCGGGGGCGTGGTTGTTCCGCGACCCGGGGATTGGCAGGGCATACTGACTGAATCAGGCGGAAATGGTCATCACCAGCGGCCAGCGTAGCCGCTTCCCGATAAATTTCCGCCCTGTCTTCTATGCTGCGCTCGTCGGCCGCGTAAACTAAAGCCGTTAGCCCTACACCCAAGGTCAGGCTCACAAAGTATTTGAGCAAAATTGTTAAATGTCTCATTACGCCACCCCGATTTTCACCACTGACTGCTTCTGCGTACAGTGATCTTGTTTCAGCCTAAGGGTGCACGTAGAACGAGCCATGGTCAAGTCTCTTCCTTACCATAGTTTTTTAACATTCGCTGTTTATTTGAGCCGGTTTGCTTGAGCTGAGGCGGGTAGAAGTTTTATGATCGCCTGACGAGGATTAATACAGGAAGAAATAGAGTGAAAACGCCAAGCACGCTCATCCTCCTGCTGGCCCTGAGCATCTGTACATCAAGCAGTATTGCTCTAGAGCAAGCCTATGTGCCTGCACGCACCGCCGATAGCAGGCCAGATCTGCAGGGTATGTGGTCGAATGCCTCGATCACTACGCTGGAGCGCAATTCTCGGCGGTGCCAGAAGACAGGAGCTGGATGAACAACTTGGGCAGTGACTATCGATAGAAACAATGAGATAGAAATAATGAATAGTGGAGGATTTATGTTTAATTCAATAAGAAGTCTCTTGGCTTTGGGCTGTTTCCTGATGTTTGTCGCGACCGGCGTACAGGNGCAGGCCGGACTTACGATCGAGCAAGTCAAAGAGGGTCTGCATGTCATCATCGGTCCAGGCGGAAACGTGGGTGTGCGGGTAACCTCCGAAGGTGTCATTCTCATCGATGATAAATTCCCGCAAAATTTTGATGAGATTCAGTCTCTGGTTGGTCAGGTAAGTGATCTGCCAGTTAAGTATGTGATCAACACTCATCACCATGGTGATCATTCAGGTGGTAATGTTGGCTATATCGATATCGCCGAAATCATTGCGCACCAGAATGCCTGGGATAATATGATCAGGGGCGATCAGGATGCCCCACCAAGGATGGTATTTAACGATCAAACGGCACTCTATCTGGGTGGCGTAGAAGTCCGTGCCTTCTACATGGGCCGGGGTCACACCAATGGCGATGCCGTGGTTTACTTTCCCGATTTGAATACTGTGCACGGGGGTGATTTGCTGCACGGGATAGCGCCGTTTATCGACTATGGTTATGGCGGCAGTAGCCGTGGCTGGGTGGGGACCATCAATAATATTTTGACTCTCGATTTCGATACGGCGATTCCAGGCCATGGTGCGATCATGCAGCGCAGTGACGTGGTGAATTTTCGCAATCAGATGGAAGCGGTCAGAGCCCGAATGGCTATGCTGATACGTTCTGGTATGCGTAAAGACCAGGCATCAGAGCGAATCCAGGATAGCAGTTTGAGTTGGACGCAACAGGAAGATGGCTTGTTCATGCAGCGCAGCATACCTGGTTTCTATGATGAGATAGCGGCGGAGCTGGAGTAAGTTCAAGCGTACTTATATTTAGTCATATCGGTGGAGTTAGACGATGGAAATCCAAATTAGCAGGAAAGGCCAATCAATTGGCTTGTTTGCAGTGTGCTTAGCACTACTTGTAGTTACCCAGCCGAGCGCAGCACAAAAATCAGAGACACTGAGAGTCAGCGGTCTGGAACGCAATGTGGAGATTCTTAAAGATAAGTGGGGCATCTCACATATTTATGCCGAGACCGAGCACGATCTGTTTTTCGCCCAGGGTTATAACGCAGCGCGAGATCGACTCTTTCAATTTGAAATCTGGCGGGCACAAACCACCGGCACGACTGCCGAATTTCTCGGGCCAAAGGCTATTCTACGGGATCAGGGGACGCGCCTGTTTAAGTTTCGTGGTGACATGACCCAGGAAATGAATCACTACCATCCGCGCGGAGCCGAAATCATCCCGGCTTTTGTCGCCGGTGTAAATGCGTATATAGATAAGGCTCTGGCCAGTCCGGATGAGTTACCGCTGCCGTTTAAATTGCTGGGAATTCAGCCGCAGCACTGGACTCCTGAAGTGGTCATTTCACGTCATCAGGGCTTGCTGGGCAATATTGGCGGAGAGCTCAATACCGGACGGGCCGTCTGCCTGCTGGGAGAAGACAGGGTCAGGGAGCTGAATTATTTTCACCCCCGTGAGCCAGATCTTACGCTCGATCCAATTATCGATTGTGACTCACTGATCGATAACGACATCCTCGGATTGTACACCGCGTACCGGCGAACACTGAGGTTTGAACCGGAAGACATCGTCGCCGCCGAGTTTCGCAATCAGCAGGATTATGAACAACTGGCCCAGGTACTCGAGCTTGAGGAACAAGAGCTTCTAGAGCGCGACCTGGACGATATTGGCAGTAACAACTGGGTTGTCAGTGGTGATCTTACCCAGGATGGCTATCCCATGATGATCAATGATCCCCATCGGGCGCAGTCTGTTCCGTCGTTGCGCTACTGGGTACACCTGGTGGGACCGGGATGGAACGTGATTGGTGGTGGCGAGCCGGAGATTCCAGGCCTGTCAATTGGCCATAACGAGCATGGGGCATGGGGCCTCACCGTATTTAATACCGACGGAGAGGATCTTTACGTCTATGAAACCAACCCAGCGAATCCAAACCAATACCGTTATCAGGGTGCCTGGGAGGAGATGCGCATTATTGAGGAGACCATCGAGGTAAAAGCTGCCGAAGCGGTTACCGTCGAGCTCAGATATACCCGACATGGTCCGGTTACGTTTCAGGATGCCGCCAAAAACCTGGCCTATGCCATACGACCGGCCTGGATGGAGGTAGGCGGAGCACCCTATCTGGCGTCGCTACGTATGGATCAATCCACCAACTGGGAGGAATTTCGCGAGGCCAGCAATTACAGCAATATACCCGGTGAGAATATGATCTGGGCAGACCGAGATGGCAATATCGGCTGGCAGGCCGTTGGTATCGCACCGATCAGACGCAACTTTAGCGGTATGGTGCCGGTGCCCGGTGATGGACGCTTCGAGTGGGATGGCTACCTGCCGATTAAGGCCAAACCCAATGCCTATAATCCGGAGCAGGGTTTTATCGAAACTTCCAACAGCAACTATACACCGCCAGATTATCCCTATATGGATGCCATTGGCTATACCTGGACCGACCCGTTTCGGTGGGCAAGGGCAAGTGAGGTGCTTGGCTCGGGTCGCAAATTCAATATGTCAGACATGGTCGAGTTGCAACATGATTATTTATCTATTCCGGCGCGCTCGGTACTGGCCTTTTTTAAAGATCTCCAGGCCACCGATCCTCAGGTTGAGCAGGTGCGTCAACGCTTATTGGCTTGGGACTATGTGCTGGATAAGGATTCGGTCGAGGCCGGTATCTATGCCATGTTTGAAAGGCAATTACGGGGCAATATGGAAGAGCTCAAGATTCCTCCGCAAGCCGATCCCTATATCAATGTTGGGATGAAGCGCACTATCGATTTCCTGCTGGCACCCGATGGTGACTTTGGTAGCGATCCGCTTGCGGACCGGGACCAGTTTTTGCTGCGAACACTGGCTGAAAGCGTGGCAAACCTGCGGGAAAAATTGGGCCCCAATATGGAGGGTTGGGTGTACGGGCAGGCAGATTACAAGCACGCGCTCATTCGTCATCCTCTGGCCACCGCTGTAGATTCGCAAACCCGGGAGCGGCTCAACGTGGGACCGGCCCCGCGCGGCGGCAATAGTTTCACTGTCGGTAATACCGGCAGTGGTGACAATCAGACCTCCGGTGCGTCATTCCGCATCT
>PBTO01000038.1 GCA_002726595.1 Gammaproteobacteria bacterium
AAATCACTAACCCAGATGAGCTAATGTGTCTCTTAAATCAGGGCTAGCTTTGTCCAGGATGGTTTGACGACGTACAGTTGCAGAACGAGGTTTAACTTGTCAGTGCCCTTCCGAAGGCTCCTCGGCTGCCGCCTTAACTGCTTCCTGATTTTCGGCCTCTGGATCTTTTTTGGAAAAAAAAGCCTTGAAGCGAAACCAATACATTTTCAAGGTCAGGGAAACCATGGCAATACCAGCGATAACTCCCTGCAGGATAAGACTGCCAGTGCCCGGGTCTAGGTAGGCGTGGGAGGAAGAATTCAGAAAAAGCAGAATTAGACAAACGAAAAGCCGCTTTGATTGTGAGCTATTCATTTTCGAAATCCTCTTGACCAGGAGCTGAACATGCAGTTCTGAACGGCCAGACTAAAGTGTAATAGTAAGCCAAAGTATATTATAATTAGCCCCCTAATTCTACACAGGAAGCTCCTGCCAGGAGACTGTGAAATATTGGAGCATGTGTGGGTTCTCAAGAACAGCTGTCTTCCTCCTTTCGCGATCCCAACGGGTTTATTTTCAAAACCAATGGCGAGCTGTATCGTCAGATCAATAAAAGTTATCAAGACTCTTATGATCATCTTATGTCCTCAGGATTGTATGAAGAGTTAGTTGGTCTAGATCTGTTAATTCCACATAGTGAAACGGGGTATGAAGAGGTAAACAGTCACGCGGATCAGGCTGGAGCCTACAAGGTAATCAAACCTGAGATCATCCCCTATATTTCCTATCCTTTCGAGTGGAGTTTTAGTCAGCTTAAGGATGCGGCATTGTGTACTATCAGGGTTCAGCTGCTAGCCCTGAAGTATGGCATGGTCCTAAAAGACGCCTCTGCCTATAACATCCAGTTCAGGCAAGCCAGCCCAATATTTATAGACACTCTTTCCTTCGATTTATACCAGGAGGGTGAGGCTTGGGTTGCTTATAAACAATTCTGTCAGCACTTTATCGGCCCACTGGCCTTGATGATGTACTGTGATGAGCGCCTGTCACAATTGTTCAGAGTCTACATGGATGGCTTGCCGCTGGACCTGGTAAGCAGATTATTGCCAAAAAAAACCTGGTTTAAATACTCCCTGTTGAGTCATGTTCATCTTCATGCAAAAACTCAGGCCCATTACGCCAATATGGCAGAAGATTCCAGTGGTGGTAAAAAAATCCAGAGCCGAAAGATAAGTGCCTTTGCCTTTGAGGCATTGATAAAAAGCATTGAAAGCTGTGTTGTTAAAATGCACTGGCATTTATCAGACACAGAGTGGGGTGATTACTACTCGGCAACAAATTATGAAGACTCGGCTATGCTGCACAAGGAGGAGTTGATAACAGAGTATATTTCACAGTTGCCTGACAGACCTGGACTGGCGCATGACCTGGGGGCCAATAATGGACACTTTAGCCGTATCGTAGCCAGCCTGGGTATTAAGGTTATCTCTCAGGATATTGATCCAACTGCAGTGGAAAAGAACTATTTGCACGTGAAAAGCAGTAGTGAAACTAATATTCTGCCACTAGTTCTGGATTTAACTAATCCCAGCAGCGATATGGGGTGGCAATTGCAGGAAAGAGATTCACTCCTTAGACGCTGCCATGACAGTTTCGTATTGGCTTTGGCGCTTATCCATCACCTTGCCATTTCAAACAATGTGCCATTGGAAAAAGTAGCAGAATTTTTTGCAAGTCTGGCCTCCATTTTGATCATTGAATTTGTACCAAAGCAAGATTCTCAGGTGCAGCGTTTGCTGGCCACCAGAGAAGATATATTCCCGGATTACAACAAGCAAGGTTTTGAAAAAGCATTTAGTCAATATTTCACTATAACTCGCTCAGAAGTCATAGTTGATAGTGAAAGAACTCTGTATTTATTATATCGGGTGGGCTAAGAAATTGAGTTTAGGGATCATAAAACTACAGATATCGGCAAGGTTGCAGAGTTTCCATCTACTTTGGGTTGCCTGCCTGAGTTATGTCTTTATGGAGTGGCTTTTTTTTGTTACCAAGCCATCCATACTAAGCTATTACACATTGCCCGAAAAGATCTCGGTCATATTTCTGGGTTCACTAATTCTTTTTCTTTGTGTGTTGCCCATCGCAATTGTGCTGAACTTTATTGATTGGTGTCTAAAAAAATTCCTTACTGCCTCTTACCCTGTTTATTTTCTTTTTATGTTTATCCCGGCAGCGCTCTTTGGGCTAGTTATTTTTCTTTTGGTAGAGAATTTTAGTTACACGGTATTCGGTTTCAACTCTATTAGCACTGTAGGAGTAGGACGCTTCGTTTATGCCTTGCTGCTTGTTGCTCTCGTCACCTATATTTTTTACAAAATCTATATAAAAAATGAACCCGCCCTGGAAAGTAAAAGAGCCAGTATAAGCAAGAGTGAGTTTGCCAGTCTGGCATTAATGGTTGTAGGGCTTGGCTTTGCACTTGCAGGAATCTTAAGCAGAGAGGCGGTTGGTGAGATTGAAGGAAATTCGTCCCTGGAGCAACTACCCAATATCATTATTTTTTCGTCCGATGGCATCAGCAGCAACAATATGTCGGCTTATGGCTACGAAAGGGACACAACGCCATTTATCAATTCTCTTGTCGATGAGTCATTAATTTCCGAGAATCATTTTTCAAACGCGGCAAATACTACCGGCTCAGTAATATCTTTGCTGACGGGAAAGTCACCCATAACGACCCGTGTAATTTATCCTCCTGATACGCTATCAGCCAATGATTCTTATCAGCATTTGCCGGGCATATTGAAGAAACTTGGTTATCATAATGGGGATATTAGTCTGCGCTTTTATGCTGATACTGCTGATTTGAATATGTTGGGTGCATTCGACTATATCAATGGCAGGAACTATGAAGGCGATAAGAACCTGGCAAACAATTTTTTTGACATAGTCCAGACTTATTTTCCGGCAGACAGCCTTTTTCTGAGGCAAATTTTTGAGCGAATTTCCAGTCGACTATTTTATATCAGTGGCTTAAGGGATATTCAAAACCCTTTTCAGTTGGTGACTGAAGCTGAGCAGCTTGGTCCAAACATTGATGCCGATCGATTTACCGAGATTAATCAGTTCATTGATAGCCCAAGTCAGCCCTTTTTCCTGCATGCTCACTTGATGGGTAGCCATGGACCTCGATTTCGACCGAAAAATACAGTGTTTTCCGCAGACCAGGATCAATCAAGTGACTTTATCACGGATTACTATGATGATGCGATTAGGGATTTTGATGATTATGTGGATCAGCTCGTAACTCGCCTGAAGCAAACAGACCAGTATGAGAACAGCCTAATTATTATTAATACCGATCATGGTATGAACTCGCAAGTGGACGTGAGATTGCCTTTGCTTATTAAGTTTCCACGAGGTGAGCACAGCGGCAGGGTCGTGGAAAATACCCAAAGAATAGATATAGCCCCAACAATTCTGGATTATTTAGGAATGGAGCAGCCTTCATGGATGGAAGGACGCTCTATTTTTACGTTAGGGGGGAGTAGGCAAAGAGAAATATACGCAAGCTCAACAGTTCAGGCAGAAGTGAATGACAGTGGTGACTTCGAAGTTACAAATCCGAGCGAACCTTTTTATACCCTTGGGAAAGTTTATCTAATCAATTGCCAGAGTGTATTTTTGCTGGACTTACTCGATCAAAATCTCTCCTCTAAAATTTTGCCCAAGCATAGTTCACCTTGTGAAACAGAGAAATTGTTGAGTGAATGGGAGGCTAGAACTGCTATTCTTAAGCAACTGGCAGAAAAAGGTTACGATGTTTCTGGTCTAGTTGCCGTTAGTGAAAACTGGCTGGAATATTTCTCAGGTCCATCGACACTATTAGAAGAAGGTAAAATATATTTGCCAACAGTTTCATCTCTGGAGCTGGAATATTCTGCAATATTAATGGAGAGGCAGTCCGGCATTTTTGAATTGCTTCAAACAGGTCGGCCCAGAGCAGCAGATTCCCAAAATATCTATGATGTTGAGAATGCCCTTCTATCATTACCTGTAATAAACATAGATGGAATAGAGTCGAGTCTGGAATTGATCCAGATCAGCGAAGATCCAATCGCCTTCCAGATAATTGAATAGTGTCCCGCCCTATCCCGAGTGTCCCCCGAACAACTCCAAACTCCCCAATTAAGAGTACGGGTTCTACCCCGATTTCACGGACGGTTTAGTTAAGAGTGATTTCTCTTTTTCTCGCGCCTGAATGCTTCTTCGCTTCCTCGGATTGTAAAACCTTTCTATGTAGTCAAAGATATCCGCTCTGGCTTCAGAACGGGTTGCATAAGATCGCCGATTAACTCGCTCACGCTTCATCTGTCCGAAGAAACTTTCTGCAGAAGCGTTGTCTGCACAGCTTCCAACTGCACTCATCGAACAGACCAGGTTATGGCCTTTCAAAAACTGTTGGTACTCATGGCTGGTGAATTGACAGCCTCGATCCGAATGCAGAGTAACTGGCTCTTTGGCATGCCGTTGCCATAGCGCCATCAGCACAGCCTGAATGACCACATCTCGGGTTTGCCGACCACTCATTGACCAGCCCACGATTGAGCCACAGTACAAGTCCTTTACGATACAAAGATACAAAAACCCTTCGCCAGTGCGAATGTAGGTAATATCTGTTACCCATTTCTGGTTTGGCTTAGTGGCAACAATGTCTCTATCAAGCTGATTTTGAATATCCCTTGGACGCTCAGTGCTCGCTTTCTTCTGCCAACGCCGTTTCTGCGGTATACCCTGTATCCTGTTAGCCTATTGATTTGCATTCAAATTTGAACCAGGACTGGCAGTAATAGCTAAACCGGCTTGATTTTGTAATAATAAAATGATCTTCTGTAAAAGAAGTACTTTCTTTTTAAGAACCCTAAAGAGGCTAAACATGAAGCGTTTAACAATCCAACCCATCCTGTCCTGCGTATCAATCGATGTAGCGAGCTTTTATTTTGCTCAGATTTAATGTTCTAATAAGGCCTCTCAAGTGTCGACTGAACAGTATTTACAGGGGATCCTCAATGATTGAAAGAAGCAACGAAAATAGGCTCGTCAAGCTGCTGCTTGTACTAAGCCTGATACTCACCACAAATTTTGCTCTGGCGGATATTGAGCGATCTCGGCTGGACGCCGTGGCTGCTGACATTCAGGCACGCATCGATGCTAACAAGTTATCTGGCGCGGTAGTCATGATCGCTCAGGATGGTGAAATTCAAATGACCAAGTCACTGGGTTACCAAAATGTAGAAGACCAGGTCCCCATGAGTGACGACACGATCTTCCGAATCTTCTCGATGACCAAGCCGATTACCGGCACCGCGCTGATGATGCTGTACGACGAAGGCAAGTTCACCCTGGATGATGCGGTGGAAAAACACCTGCCAGAGCTGGCCGGCATGGAAGTGTTCATTTCTCAGAATGACGACGGAAGCTGGGTAACTGAACCTGCCGACCATCCGATGACAGTCCGCGAACTGATGAGTCATACCGGCGGCCTGCTCTACACTCCACCACTGTCCCAGGGACCCATTGCCAATGCCTATTTTCAGGCCGGCATCATGAACCTGCCGAATTACACGCTGGCGGAATCGATTCCGGCTCTGGGTAATATTCCACTGGATTATCAACCCGGCACGCAATGGGTTTATAGTATCTCGGTGGATGTGCAGGGTTACCTGGTAGAGAAACTGTCCGGTAAGACCTTCGACGTCTTTCTGCAGGAACGGCTCTTTGATCCGCTGAGCATGGTCGATACCGGTTTCTATGTGAAGTCTGATAACGCCAGCCGCCTGTCCCGTCAATACAACCCCAGTCAGAACGGCACGTTGACTCGCACAGACAACGGCTCATTTCTGAACCCACCCAAGTTCCTGTCCGGCGGTGCCGGACTGACTTCCACTGCCGCGGATTACATGAAGTTCGCCCAGATGCACCTGAACGGTGGCGAACTTAACGGCAATCGACTCCTCTCTGAAGAGGCCGTGCAGCTCATGCGCAGCAACCAGCTGCCGGATGCGGTTCCTAATATCGGCCAGCTCTATCCCGGCAACGTGTTTGGCCTGGATTTCGCGGTTGTTAACGATTCGGCGGCCCATCAGGGTGCCCCCGTAGGTACGCACTGGTGGTGGGGTATCGCCGGTTCCTGGTTCTGGATCGACCCGGTGGAAAACGTCGTGTTTATCGGCATGATTCAGAACAGCGATATTTTCTATTCTCTTCAGGTTCACGCCGCCGCGCGTACCGCGATATACAATTAGGTAGTATTCCAACTATGTAACAGCTTAGTAATTCTAGGGACCCTCTGAAGATTCAGTTGAGAGTGATGACACATTCTGCTTCAACCCAGTCTCGATGCCTAGAAGCTTTACTCTCAATCTGGAATCTCTTGATTACCAAAGAGCGAATATATAGACGATTATCTCCAGTTATGAGTATTATCTCTTAACTGGGTTGTACAGATCTATTGGACCATCTCATAGCTACGTTAATCCTTAGCCAGTGACCATATCGCTTCCAAATGCATGGCATTGAGGTCTTTTTGGGGCTTATGCCCTGAAAACCACCTATCCTAGTGCCTCTCAAGCGATACCTGATAGCCGATATCTATGGTATGTTCTGGCATGCAAATGAAGACAATTTAATAATTACATCAACTAACTTAAAATAACAGAAAGGCTAAGGATTATGAAACGTAAATCACTGATATTAGTTTTCTTCTTTATTCTTCTTCCGCAATTTTCGATGGCACAAACTATGCCTGCGGGGAACAACGTGATGGCATTACAATTATGTAGTCTTAATGATAATAATACTGTTCAAGATGTTATCTCGTTTTTTAATGACGCTGAAAATTCTGGATCTCCAGGCATTGGTATGGCACACATTAGAGAGCCAATAGCTCGTTGGGGAGTTTTTGAGGCGAACTTCGACTATATAATGGCTTATTACTTCCCAAACTATTCAGCGTATGGGGAATGGCTGACTTGGGTTCAAGATAATGCCGGACAAGAATATAGCCGAATTGCGACATGCGTCGGCTCTTATGTATCGACTAACTATGGCGTTAACCCGGACGCTTCGCCTTATGAAGCGAACACAACCTACCTTGACGTAAGAAATTGCACGCTAAGAGAAGGCGCAGATCGAAATACTGCAATTGAGTGGCATCAGCAGTGGGCTCAATATGGAAATGAATTGGGCACTGATTTGCAAAGGAGCCTCCAATTTCGGATCTACGGTGTTTTCCAGAACGATGAAGGATCGTCCATGTACTCAGTTACTCGAGTCGGGGCGACACCTGTTGAACTTATGGAGCATGTAGATACCTTCCAATTTGGCGAAATCAGACCTTCATTGGACCGAATTACAGCAGCTAATCCTAACGCGGCCTGTGACAACGGCACGCTTTGGCGCTCAACGGTAGGGTTTCGGCGTTAGCGGACTAAACTTGGTGAAAGAATAAGGGGTATA
>PBTO01000039.1 GCA_002726595.1 Gammaproteobacteria bacterium
AAGACTTATCAGGAAGCTATTCATGAAGCATCGATGAGCCGCTTCAGAGCGGTGATGCTCACCTCATTAACCACCATCGCTGGTTTGTCACCGCTGATGTTTGAATCATTCAGTTTGGCAATGTACATCGTACCTATAGCCATCACACTCTGTTTCGGGTTGGCATTTGCGACTTTACTGGTGCTACTGGTTATACCTGCACTGATTGTGATGATAGAGAACAGCAATGCAAAGTTGGCGGCTTTCTTCAGGGCTTCTTCTGCACTGCCTGTAAGCGGCAGTGACATGATTAAGAGTTAATATTCGACACTACAACAGCGAAAATAAAATAAGTAAGGGATTTTGAACATGGTTAGAAAAACACTGGAAAAGCTGGGTATACCAATTCGGGCGATAGCGCGTCGTTATGCCGGAATTGCAGTGCTGGCGGTATTTTCTTTTCTTGGATTCATGGTGATTATTACCGGTCCGAGTGCGGAGCCGCTGGCACGGTCGGAGCGCTCGTGGCCGGTTTCCGTGACTACGGCGAATCCCGCAACGCTGGCCCCGGTTCTGCTCGCCTTCGGCAAGGTTGAATCACGGCAGCAGGCAAATCTGAAGACCACCATCAGTGCACCGGTGAGTGAAGTATTCATGCATGAAGGCGCCTAGGTGGAGGAGGATGATTTGCTAATTCAGCTGGATGCTGCCGAAGCGGATCTGGCGGTGAATATTGCGCAGGCCAATTTCAATAGAGCATCCGCGCAGTTTGCATCGGTCGAGACTGAATATGAGTTGGCTAAGAATCTACTCCCCCATTTTCAGGAACTGAAATCGATCGCAGATTCCAAGTTGGGGCGCGCTACGGATTTAAATTCCAGGGATATGGTGTCAGATTCCGCGCTCGATGATGCGAGACAGGAAGCGAGCGAACGGGGTATCGCACTGGCGCAGCAGGCGGCAGCAGTGGCCGATTTTCCAAATAAGTTGCAACAACAACGGGCTGTGGTCGATGAGACCAGGGCACAACTCAAGAAGTCGGTACTGGATCTGGAGCAAACCCGCATCAGGGCGCCATTTGCAGGCCGGGTGATAAGCAATGGAGTCGCCCGTGGAGATCGAGTTATCGCCGGCACGCCTCTGATAGAAATCGCTGACTCGGCGGGTCTGGAAGTACGCGCCTCGGTTCCCACTGAGATTGGCTATGCACTGAATCAGAGTATGTTGCAGGGGACTAAAGTGGTAGCTTTCTCCGAGTTAGACGGCCGTCCATTCAATTTTGTGCTGGACGGGATGTCAGCAGACGTTAAACCAAGGCAGAGTGGCATCGACGTCTTCTTTCGCAACGAGATGAGTGAGACATTGGATATTGGTCGGGTAGTGAGCCTCACGATACGGCTGCCGAAAGAAAAGAACGTGATCCCGGTACCGGTTCATGCACTCTATGAGAATCAGACCCTTTTTAAAGTGGAAGAAAACCGGCTTGAAGCGATTCACTATGATTCTGTGGGTGATTACTTTGCTGCCAACGGGGAATTTGGCATTCTGGTTCGATCCAGTCAAATGCGTGCGGGCGACCTGATTATGGTGTCGCAATTACCCCGCGCTATGACCGGATTATTGGTAGATCCAATTGATCTTGCAGCACCTGTATTGGGAACTAGCGGAGGACCATAAACTTCGTGTAGACCGTAAGGTCTACAGAGATTGTTAGTGTGCTCTTTTAAGTATTGCGCTTGGTTCGGGTCACAGATCTGTTTAATATGAGCCTGTGATCCGCTTTTTTTTTGTTCCTGGTGCGCAAACTCGGTGTATTGGAGCGCTAACTACATGGAAAGCAGAGAGGCCAGAGAGGGCAGAGAGGAGAGAGAAAGGTGACTGAAGATTTAAGAATCAAAGCGAGAACAAAACTTTGGCCGCAACTTAGAGCTCTGCTTATATTCCAATTGAAACTCTATCTGGATGCATTTCGTGACATCTTCCTGAGTGTCCTGTCCATCGGTGCCTTTATCATAGACCTGGTGCTGCAAAATTCTGGAGCAGGTAGCCTGTTCGAGCGTGTGCTGAGCTTTGGTCGGAGAACCGAAAGAGCGATCAATTTATTTAATCAGTATGACCCTGAGCAGCAGCGTGGTGGAAGCATCGACAGCATCCTTAAAGAAGTGGAAGACAGGTGGGAGAATAGGGAATAAAAATGAACTGGATCGATAAACCGGCACCTATCGTCAGTGCGCGATTGAGGGAAAACACAGAAGTATTGTTTCCCACTACGGCTTCTCCGAATCTACTCCTGTCGATTTTAACTATTTTGAATTTTGCAGGATGATCGGTTATTGTCATCACAGTTGCTCACCTGACAGGATGTGACTTTGACCAATCCGCTTCTTCTCTTTACGGCACAAATAATTGCAAGTTGCTCAGTGTTGCTACTCGCCATTGGATTTCTCAAATCTGAACCCAAAGCGGCCAGCGCCAGGGTATTCGCATTACTGGCTATTTTTGTGGTGTTTTATCTGGTAAACGGCATGACCGCCGAGCACATCGATCCTCAATTCCAACTGGATCTGAGCGGCTACTCTTTGCTTATACAAACAGGTACGAATTCCATAGCTGGATTGTTCATGATCTACTGCTTTCTGATTTTCCAGGAACAGCAGAAATTCCCTGTCACACTGGCGCTGATCTTTGCTTTGCAGGTCGGCCTGGACCTGCTAATGCCAATCCTGTTTACAGATACGAGCACGGCAGGTGCTTTGGCCTCAGTAATATCCGTGCTTGGCACGCTACTGGATATCCTGATGCTGGTTTTTGTTGGTTTCGCGATCTACTGGACGCTCAAAGGCTGGCGAGCGGATCTGGTTGAAGATCGGCGCATACTGCGCTGGTTTATTATCGGTGTGCAGGGCGGTTTGATCTTTACTGTCGTGTTTGTAGAAAATTTTCTCCTGGCTGGCGGTTCTGGTGCCAATGCTACCGTGCAGGCATTGATCGTTTATACCATCGCGTTGCTTGCCCTTGGCATGCTGATCGTAGCCATGCGTTTCGATTATGTTTCACTGGGTTATGTGATTCGCAAGGTTGTCGAGATGGGCGATCAGCCCAAGTCCAGTGGAGTAGCTGCTTTCGATGTCGATAGCTTTAACACGGCTTTTCAGGGTGGAAAGATGTACAGGGAAGCAGGTTTGACCATTGCTATGCTGGCCAGGAAATTGAACTTACCCGAGTACCGTCTGCGGGCATTTATTCACAAAAAGCTTGGATTCAGAAATTTCAACGCGATGCTCCATCAATATCGCATAGAGGATGCCAGCCTGGCGCTAGCCGATAAAGTCAACCAGCATGTCTCGGTACTAACGGTTGCGCTTTCAGTTGGCTATCAATCGATCACGCCATTTAACAACGCCTTCCGCCAAATTAAAGGCGTCACTCCTTCTGAGTTTCGCAGGAAAACTACGCAACCAGGAAACCTTGGTTGATCACCGGGCCTTCATGAAATATGCCGGCTACTTCCCCTCAGGTTGCTGGCACTGTGGATTTAAGCAGAACTCTGAGGTATTCTTCCGCTGGCGTCGAATTGGGAGCATAAACGGTTCTGCCCGTTTAGAGTTTGTTCGGTAGCAATCCTCGGTGATGTAGAATGGAAATATTGACTAATCTCAATATTTGCCGTGGATTTATCGCTATTACTCCGACACCGCCACGCGTTGGCGCGAACAACGTAAAAATATGCCGGCAGGGCCTGTGCAGGTGCCTGCTGTCTCAATAAGAATATTTGTCGCACATTGCGGGAGGGTAGTTGCAGTGAACCAGGTTATCTATAATTTTGCCGTCTGGCTGGATGGATTTGAGTGGAGCACGGCGATGCATGAATCCTATTACATGTATAACTGGGTCGAATCCACTCATGTACTTACTCTAATGGTGAGCCTGGGGGTATTGTTCTTAATCGACTTGCGCATGCTTGGAATCGCGTTCCCCAATGTTCCCTCTACCCAAATTGCCCGTCGACTGAACCTGCCCATGTGGATAGGTTTTGGCGTCGCAATTACCACGGGGCTGCTCCTGTTTTATGCGATTCCGGTGAGGAATTCTCAAAGTCTGTGGTTTCGTGTAAAGCTGGTGCTTCTGGTTTGCGCCGGGATTAATGCTTACCTTCTGCACAAGCGCATGAACGAATCAGGATCAAGCTGGGAAAATGACGCCGTGGCACCGAAGCAGATTCGCACCAGCGCTGCCGTGTCGCTTGGACTGTGGACAACAATTGTTATTTGTGGCCGCTTCATCGCCTACGACTGGTTTGACTGCGAACTTGGCCAATCTGCTTTCATCAGTTTTGTAGCGGGCTGTGTTGATGGTCAGACCCAGTTTTAAGAATTAATGCAGATTTACTTGCACGCAAATCAGGTTTTGATTTAAGGAGTTAACTATGCCCACATCAATATTGGGTCCCTACACCAGAACTATTATTGCCGCAGCACTCGTGGTGGTGACAATCGTGTTTTGTCTTACCATACGAATCCCCGTCCATACCAGTATTGAACCCTTATTTGACTGGATGACTGCAAGCTGGTTTGGTTATATTGGAACCACCTGGGGGGCGGCGTTCGCTGTGGTCGAAGCCTTCCACCTAGTTGGTCTTGCCTTTATAGGTGGTACCGTCGTAGCCAGCGATGGTCGCTTGCTGGGTTTGATTCTCACCGATCAGCCGCCTCGCGCCATAATTGACAAGACTTACCGCATTTTTAACTGGGCGCTTATCTTAACCCTCTCCACCGGCATTTTTATGGCCTGTGGTGTGGCTGGCAAGATATATTTTCTCAAGGTGTTCTGGTACAAGATGCTGACGCTGTGTGCAGGCATGTTGTTTGAGTATGGCATCAGGCGACCTTTGCTGGAGAAGGAGTTGGAAGACATTAATCCCTGGGTGTTAAAACTCACCGCTGTCGCATCTGTCATGGTGTGGTTTACTGTTGCCGCACTGGGTCGCTGGATCGGTTATTCAGGATAGTTGGTAGCTGACTAAATTTAATAATACTGGAGTTGTATCATGAACGAAGAAAATAAAACCGAAGCCAAACTCGATGACATCCAAATAGCCGCTATAGTGTCCTCATCGGTATTTGTTGTGTGGTTTGTAGTTTACTGGTTCTTTCAAATTCAAGCGGTACGTGAATTGTTTGAATTTGTTAGGGTCAATAACTTTTAGTTTATTTCAAGCATAAAGTAGAAATGATAAGGGCTGCCAGGGAAACCTGGCAGCCCTTTTTGTATGCAAAACCCGATTACTTCATGGGTGAGTAATCTGTTGCCTTCATATATTTTCTTTCGACTCCGGCGAGGATTGCCCCATTGGCGTTGGAGGCCTCGGATACAGCCTGCCATTCCGGATCCTGTCCGAAAGCACGCCAGGACGCATCGGCAGCCCCCCGACTTGCATGTTCGAGTATGTAAATCAAGGTATCATCTGCTTCTTCTTCACTGGTTGGCGACCAGAAACCGACCACTTTCATATCGTGATTGGCAAAAATTCGTGTCGTGTGATCACGAAAGCGTGCATGCAGATTGTCAAGATTTCCCGGAGTAGCGGTGTAAGTTCTCAGTTCGAATACCTTACCTGTGTCCTGAGCCGAGGTGGTAACCAGCAGGCCTGCTCCCAGACCAATGATCAATGAAATCAGCGAAATACCGGCAGTTTTGATTAGCTTGTTCACTCTTTTCTCCTAGTAGTTTATTCGTTGTGGAACGCAGTATAATAAAGGATTCGGCAAATTGCGATAGACCTCTCACTCGGTTGAAGTTCGGGGAAGCCAAACTCCAGGCCAGACCGGATCGACACAAGCCGTTGTAAACTGTGGTCGTGTTTTGCGGAACAAAACCTAGAGCGAGCGGGTCTATATTAATGAATCGTAGGGCCCGAACCTGGCTATGCAACCTACATATTCGGCTTTTTGCTTGCTAAAGTTGGCTGTATAAGAGGTATTCTGGCGATGAAGATTAATCACCAATGAGCAAAAAATTGTACATCCTGCTTTTAATGTCCCTGTCACTGCCAGGTAGTTTTTCCCTTGCCCAACAAATACCACCCGATGTATTAGTCCGAAACCTTGAAAATTCCAGAGCTGCCCTTGAGCAAATAGAAGATTCCATTGGCATATCAAATGTTCGGCTGCTGGAATCCCTGGAGCAGCTTGCCGAGTCGCTGATAGCCCTGAATCTCTATGTTGAAGCCCATGGTGTCCTGGACCGTGCCATACAGATTACGCGCGCTAATGAAGGTCTCTTTACGCCCATGCAGCGGGATCTACAGGTCAGGAAAATCGAGAATTTAATTTTTCAAAGAGATTGGGAAAGCGCCCGCGCTGGCATGGAGCATCTGAATTGGCTTTATGTTAATAAATCTCTGCAGATCGACGCAGAGTTGATCGATGATCTGTTTTACCTGAGTGAGCTTCACATTCGGGGTATAGGGGAAGATTTCATTGGCCAGCAGAGTACTCACTTTCGCAAGGCAGCTACTTTGAATTGGGCTGCCTTGAACCTGGCTAAGGCCCTGTGGGGCGAACACGACCCGCGCCTGAGCCCGATGGCCTATCGCCTGGTCAAACAATATCACGCTCAGTTAGTGGCACTGGAGCGGGGAGAGAGAATAAGCATTGAACTCAGAGAGGTAGTGCCGGGCTCGGGCTGGGTCAGAGAACGGAAAGCGGTCAAACAGGCTTTTTATCTGCTCGGGATACAATTGTTAAACCAAATCAAGAATATTCACGCCAATGCCGAGCCCCCTGACAGACAGGGCATGGCCATGGCTGACCTGTATATTGGCGATTGGCAGGTGATATTCTCCCGTGCCAATGATGCCAAATTGTCATACAGTGAAGGTTATGCCGGACTGCAGGCTGCCGGTGTGGACAAGGCACGAATCGATGAGTTTTTTGTAAATCCCATCGTATTGCCCGAGGCTGATTTTTACGCCGCCGTGGATGTTGCCCTGTTGGCCCGCAGTCCGCTGCAGGAGGGTGGGTCTCGACCTGACGTTAGTACCGTGCCAGATTCAATACAGTTTTCAGAATGGTCACGATCATTTCCCCACACCCAATCTCCGTTAGCGGATCAGTACGCAGACTTAGAAGAGAGCGCCCGATTTGCACTTTATTCATTCAGTTTGTCAGGCCTGAATGGATACTCCCGCTGGATTAACAGCAGTTACAGAACAGGTGTCGGCATGGCGCGGGAGCTCCAGGTGCTGGATCAGTTTACTGTTTCACCGGAAGAGGAGAGAGCTTTACTCGGTAAGCTGCAAACCTTGCGGTTCCGGCCACCATTCGTCGATGGAGTAGCTCAGTCGACCAGTGGTACATTGAGATACAATCTGGCAGTTGAATAGGTCTTTTTTGCGCCGACAAAATCGCCCGAAATTGCATGAGTTAGATTCTCCCTCCCGCTTCTAGTATTATCTCGCATTCCAAAGCATAAGTTGGCTGGTTTATTATGGAAAATCTCATGTCGCAAGGTCTGGAACTCGCAATTTTTGGCATGGGTACCGTATTCGTATTTCTAACGGTTCTGGTGCTGATAACCCAGGGCATGTCCGCATTGGTTTTGCGCATGGATTCGGGGCGGGATGGCGCAGGCATAGTGACACAAGGTAGCGACGATGGTCTTGACGGTGAATTAGTAGCTGTTATCAGCGCCGCAATAAAACAACACCGATCCTCCGGATAGCGTGTTCGCCAGCCAATAGTCGCTAAACTAATTTGAACTATTAAACATGAGTTTTGCATATGAGTGAAAACAAGAAACCACTGGGAATCACTGACGTAGTACTTCGTGATGCGCATCAGTCACTATTAGCCACCCGCATGCGCATCGATGATTTGCTGCCTATCGCGGCGAAGCTCGACCAGGTCGGATTCTGGTCGTTAGAGAGTTGGGGCGGTGCGACCTTCGATGCCTGCATCCGCTTTGTCGGAGAAGATCCCTGGGAAAGGATTCGCCGCTTTAAAGAAGCCATGCCCAACACGCCTCAGCAGATGCTATTCAGAGGGCAGAATATTCTCGGGTATCGGCACTATGCGGATGATTTGGTAAATAAATTTGTCGAGCGGGCAGCGGTCAATGGCGTCGATGTGTTTCGTGTTTTCGATGCGATGAATGACATGCGCAATCTGGAAGCTGCAATAAAAGCGGTGCGCAAGCAGGACAAACATGCACAGGGAGCCATGAGCTACACCATCAGCCCGGTCCACAACATGGATTATTGGCTGGACATGGCCAGCAATATTGAGAGTGCTGGCGCCGATTCGCTGTGCATCAAGGATATGGCGGGGCTGTTAAAGCCCTACGTGGCCTATGAATTAATCAGCAAGCTGAAACAAACCGTCAAAATACCCATTCATATGCAGTGCCATGCCACTACCGGCTTATCGACCAGCACTTATCTAAAGGCAGTAGAAGCCGGTATCGACAACGTGGATACGGCCATCTCCTCCATGAGCATGACCTACGGCCATTCACCAACAGAATCTCTGGTGTCCATGCTGGATGGGACTGAACGCAGTACCGGGCTGGATATTGAACTATTGGAAGAAATCGCCGGTTATTTTCGCGAAGTACGGAAGAAATACGCCAAGTTTGAAGGCTCGTTGAGAGGAATTGACTCGCGAATTCTGGTGGCACAGGTACCAGGGGGTATGCTCACTAACCTGGAAAATCAGCTCAGGGAACAGAATGCCACGGAAAAACTGGATGAAGTGCTGGAGGAAATCCCCAGAGTACGTAAGGACCTCGGCTATATTGCGCTGGTTACTCCAACTTCACAGATAGTCGGTTCCCAATCGGTGCTGAATGTACTCGTGGGTGAACGTTACAAGACAATTACCAAAGAAACTGAGGGTGTATTGAAGGGCGAATATGGGTCTACACCGGCCCCACTGAACTCTGAATTACAGGCTCAGGTACTGAATGGCGGGGAGGCAATAACCTGCAGGCCAGCCGATTTGCTGGAGCCGGAATTCGAAGTACAAAAAGCCGAGTTGATAAAAATAGCGCAGGATGATGGTTTTACGCTGGCCAATGAAGTAGATGATACGCTCACCTATGCCCTGTTTCCCCAGGCTGGATTAAAATTTCTCAAGAATCGGGATAATCCCGATGCTTTCGAATCTCCACCGACAATCGAGGCTGCCACGCCAGCAGCGGAATCGACCAGCGCTGCGCAGAGTGGGATTTATACGATTGAGGTTGAGGGCAAAGCCTATGTGGTGAAGGTGACCGATGGGGGCGATGTTTCCCAACTCACTGCAGCCCCACAGACAGCGGCTCCACAGCCCAAAGCAGCGCCTGCGCCGACTTCAGGCGCGGCAAATCCAATACCGGCACCATTGGCAGGGAATGTTTTCGAGGTACGGGTAAGTGCAGGAGACACCGTAAATGAAGGCGATGTCATCCTGATACTGGAAGCCATGAAGATGGAAACTGAGATCAGATCGCCTGCCTCTGGCACAGTACAGGAAATTAACGTGCAAGCTGGCGACGCGGTGAAGGTTGGCGATACGCTGATGGCGCTTGGATAGCCTGGAATGAGTCAACTCACAGAGCTTTGGCACACTACGGGCCTTTATCAGATAAGCTTTCCGCAATTTATAATGATTCTGATAGGGCTGCTGCTGCTCTATCTCGCGATCAAGAAGGGCTTCGAGCCGCTGCTTCTGATTCCCATTGGTTTCGGCGGAATTCTCTCAAATATCCCCGGTGTGGATATCGCGGTCGGTACTGGCATACTGCACCAGTTTTACGTAATGGGACTGGAAACAGGCGTATTCCCGTTGCTGATTTTCATGGGGGTCGGTGCCATGACCGATTTCGGTCCGCTGCTGGCCAATCCCAAGACACTCCTGCTGGGCGCGGCTGCCCAGTTTGGTATTTTCACAACGTTGCTGGGCGCTCTGGCCCTTACTGAGTTCGGCGTATTTGATTTCACGCTACAGCAGGCAGCAGCCATCGGTATTATCGGCGGAGCAGACGGACCAACAGCAATCTATGTGGCCGGTTTGTTAGCGCCTGAAATTCTCGGCGCTATCGCGGTAGCAGCCTATTCCTATATGGCCCTGGTGCCGCTGATTCAACCGCCAATCATGCGTGCCCTAACCTCAGAGACTGAGCGTCAAATCACCATGACGCAGCTCCGGGATGTGGCACAGGCGGAGAAAATTTTCTTTCCCCTGGTATTACTGATACTGGTAGCCCTTGTTGTCCCCAGCGCAGCGCCCTTGTTGGGCATGTTTTGCTTCGGCAATTTGATGAAAGAATGTGGCGTGGTGACCCGCTTATCGGAAACAGCGCAGAACTCACTGATCAACATAGTAACCATACTGCTCGGATTGTCAGTGGGTTCGAAGCTGGTCGCCGATCAGTTCCTGGTAGCATCTACCCTGGGTATTCTGCTACTGGGGATCGTGGCGTTCTCCATTGGCACGGCAACCGGTGTGTTAATGGCCAAGTTAATGAACCTGTTCTCCAGTCAGAAGATCAATCCCTTGATCGGTGCGGCAGGTGTATCGGCGGTACCGATGGCGGCACGTGTAGCTAACAAAGTCGGGATGGAAGCCAACCCTAACAACTTTTTACTGATGCATGCGATGGGGCCAAACGTGGCGGGTGTCATTGGCTCAGCCGTGGCCGCGGGCATCCTGATCCAGTTTGCCGGTGGCTAATCGGCATCCGCCCTGAATCATGAGGACAGTACCCCCGGGGGAATCCCCACGAAAACTTAAAGTTCATCCTCTAATCATTATGTGTTTAAACTGCTTGGGCTTAGCAATCCTAGCTAGTTGATGCGTGTATCGGGGCTTGGATAGGGATTACTGTTTTTCCGTTCCTTTGGGCCAAGGATGGCCCAAAGGAACGAAAAAACAACCCCCTGTTCCAAGCTTGCATCCTACACGTATGGCACAAAAAAATGGGTGCATTACACACCCAATTTTTGTCTAATCTTTTGATTTAACTCGATATATTTTGGGGTTACCTAAGGGGCCAGCCAGATAACTCAGGGCTTTACAAACTTCAGCGTCATGCGATCACTTTCCCCTATTTCCACCATCTCCGCCCTGAACCGGCGGTTGATCAGCGATCCCCTGAGCGTAGGTGGCAGGGAATAGACACCATCGGGATGCTCTTTGTTATCCATTGGATTGGCATTAATCTCGGCAGTTTCAAGCAGCTGGAAACCGGCATTTTCAGCCAGCATAATCACGTGTGATTGATTGACATATCCATTCTCGCCGGTTGGATCCTGGGGGACAGCTTCGTTACCACGGTGATCCACTATACCGAAAATGCCACCCGACTTGAGCATGGCGAACAGCGCATGATAATAATCCTGTGCTGGTGGCTCGTAGATCATGAAGCCATGGGCTCTGAATACCAATACCCGGTCTGCGGAGTTGTTTGCCACCAGGTCGGTCACCGGGTTCGGGAAACCAGAAGCCTCACGCACGGGTATATAGGTTCCATTTCCTGTGATATAGGGCTCCAGAATGCTTCTATACCAGCCGCCCTGGCCACCGGGCCAAATTTCGACAACGGTCAACTCGGGCCGTACATCGAAGAAGTCCAGTGTCGGCATTGGATTGCGGAATTGATTGCGTGCCCGGGCATCTTCCGACCGGTACGGGCTGTCGATTAATTCCTGCAGACGGGCGCGGTTGGCCTGGCTTAGCAGGGTTTCCTGCGCGAAAGATAAGGGTCCAAACAGGCTGAAACACAGGGCTAATACAATGGCAAAAACAGAGGTTAATGTACTTGTCATTTTTATCTTCATGACTTGGCTCTCCGGGTTAAATGTGTACTAAGCCATCAGACCTAGTTGGACGAGGAATCCTTTCAGCGCTAAAGGTAACCAGTATCGGCAACCTTAGCCAGTAGATTCATCATTAAATATGTTTTGTTCCATCGTTTCTGCGGGCGTTTCAGAGCGAGGTGTCCCTACGACCCTGGCGGGTACGCCTACGACAGTAGTGTGGGGCTCGACATTGCTGAGCACGACGCTGCCAGCGCCAATCTTGGCCCCCTCGCCAATCTCAATGTTTCCCAACACCTTGGCGCCTGCCGCGATTAGCACGCCAGAGCAGATTTTGGGGTGGCGATCGCCTTTCTCGTTGCCAGTTCCGCCTAATGTTACCGATTGCAGAATCGAAACATTGTCCTCAATTACTGACGTCTCACCGATTACGATACCCGTTGCATGGTCAAACATGATGCCCTGGCCCATTACACAGGCAGGGTGTATATCGACTCCAAAAACCTCTGAATTTCTGCTTTGTATGAACAGGGCCAGGTCTTTTCTATCTCCAGTCCACAAACAATGGGCTAATCTGTGCACCTGAATAGCCTGGAATCCCTTGAGATTGAGAATAACGGGTAAATAAGAACTGATGGCGGCATCGCGCTCAAATACGGCTCTAATGTCGCTGGCCGCAGATTCAGTCATGCCGCATGATGAAGAGAATGCACTTTCGAAAAGCTCCAACATAGTGACAACGGGCATAACATCATCGGATAGCTTGTTGGCGAGAATAAAGCTCAGAGCCTCTGGCAAAGAATTATGATTTAAGACACAGGCGTACACATAGCTTGCCAGCAGCGGTTCACGTTGGATAGTAAGCTGGGCTTCATTCCTTAGTTCCTGCCATAGTTCGTTTGTCACGGGTGTTTCCTGCTGAAATCTGGAAGTCAGATTATAAGGGCTCGTTGAATTCTTACAATACCGGAATTTAAGCTCGAATGGATCAGATTAGCAGCGGGAGTGGTGCTGGTGTAACTATTTGGCAAATAACTTCTGACCCGGAGCTTGCTTC